>DATLGW010000434.1:0-16747 GCA_035540315.1 Burkholderiaceae bacterium
ATGGCAAAGGGCAAGTTCGAGCGGACCAAGCCGCACGTGAACGTTGGGACGATCGGTCACGTGGACCATGGCAAGACGACGCTGACGGCGGCGATCACGACGGTGCTGTCGACCAAGTTCGGTGGCGAGGCGAAGAAGTACGACGAGATCGATGCGGCGCCGGAGGAAAAGGCGCGCGGGATCACGATCAACACGGCGCACGTGGAGTACGAGACGCAGGCGCGTCACTATGCGCACGTGGACTGTCCTGGGCACGCCGACTACATCAAGAACATGATCACGGGTGCGGCGCAGATGGACGGGGCGATCCTGGTGGTGTCTGCGGCCGACGGTCCGATGCCGCAGACGCGCGAGCACATTTTGCTGGCGCGCCAGGTGGGGGTTCCGTACATCGTGGTGTTCATGAACAAGTGCGACATGGTCGACGATGCGGAGTTGCTCGAGCTGGTGGAGATGGAGGTTCGGGAGCTGCTGTCGAAGTACGAGTTTCCGGGCGATGAGATTCCGATCATCAAGGGCAGCGCGCTGAAGGCGCTGGAGGGCGACAAGGGGGAGCTGGGCGAGCAGGCGATCATGAAGCTGGCCGATGCGCTGGACAGCTACATTCCGACGCCCAAGCGTGCGATCGACGGGGCGTTTTTGATGCCGATCGAGGACGTGTTCTCGATTTCGGGCCGCGGCACGGTGGTGACGGGTCGGGTCGAGCGCGGGATCGTGAAGGTGGGCGACGAGATCGAGATCGTGGGGATCCGGCCCACGGCCAAGACGACGTGCACGGGCGTGGAGATGTTTCGCAAGCTCTTGGACCAGGGGCAGGCGGGCGACAACGTGGGGGTGCTGCTGCGGGGCACCAAGCGCGAGGAGGTCGAGCGCGGCCAGGTGCTGGCCAAGCCGGGGTCGATCACGCCGCACACGAAGTTCGAGTGCGAGGTGTACGTGCTGTCCAAGGAAGAGGGCGGGCGGCACACGCCGTTTTTCAACAACTATCGGCCGCAGTTTTATTTCCGCACGACCGACGTGACCGGCTCGGTGGCGCTGCCCGAGGGCACCGAGATGGTGATGCCGGGGGACAACATCAAGATGACGGTGCAGCTGATCTCGCCGATCGCGATGGAGCAGGGGCTGCGCTTTGCGATCCGCGAGGGCGGACGCACCGTGGGCGCCGGCGTGGTGGCCAAGGTCCTCGAGTAGGCAAACACAGATTCCTAGGGGTATAGCTCAATTGGCAGAGCGGCGGTCTCCAAAACCGCAGGTTGGGGGTTCGATTCCCTCTGCCCCTGCCCGTTTTTTCTGATTCATGGCAAATCCGAACGCAGAAGATGTCACCAGCGGCGCTGACCGGCTGAAGGTCGCGCTCGCCGTCGCCGTCGCCGTCGGCGGCATCGTCGGTTATTACGTGCTTGCGCCGCAACCGACCGTCGTGCGGCTCGGCGCGATCCTCGCCGGCTTGCTGATCGGCTCGGCGATCGCGTGGTTCAGCGCGCCCGGGCAGCGGCTGTTCAGCTTCGCGCAGGAGTCGTGGAACGAGGTCAAGCGCGTCGTCTGGCCGACCCGGAAGGAGACCTGGACGGTCACGCTGTACGTGTTCGCATTCGTCGTGGTCATGGCGATTTTCCTGTGGATCGTCGACAAGGCGCTGGAGTGGGTGCTGTACGACCTGATCCTGGGATGGAGGTAAGCGTGACCAAGCGTTGGTATGTCGTCCATGCCTACTCGGGCATGGAGAAGAGCGTCGCCCGGGCGCTGCAGGAGCGCATCGACCGGGCGGGCATGCAGGATCAGTTCGGCAAGATCCTGGTGCCGACCGAGGAAGTGGTCGAGATGAAGAACGGCCAGCGCACGATCTCCGAGCGCCGCTTCTTCCCCGGCTACGTGCTGGTCGAGATGGAAATGAACGACGACACCTGGCACCTGGTGAAGAACACCGGCAAGGTGACCGGTTTCGTCGGCGGCAGCGGCAACCGCCCGGCTCCGATCTCCGAGAAGGAGGTCGCGAAGATCATGAGCCAGATGCAGGAGGGCGTCGAGAAGCCCAAGCCGAAGACGCTGTTCGAGGTCGGCGAGATGGTGCGCGTGCGCGAGGGCCCGTTCACCGATTTCAACGGCAACGTCGAGGAAGTGAACTACGAGAAGAGCCGCCTGCGCGTGTCGGTCACGATCTTCGGCCGCGCGACGCCGGTGGAGCTGGAATTCGGGCAGGTCGAGAAGTTGTAGCGGCGAAGGCCGCAACACGTGGCGCGCCCGCAAGGCGCGGCACGACATGAGGAGCTGCAGTAGCCGGGTCAGCCGGCGAACCAGCGTCAGCACTCGCACAGTGGAGTACGCCAGATGGCAAAGAAAATCGTCGGCTTTGTGAAGCTGCAGGTGCCTGCAGGCAAAGCCAATCCGTCGCCGCCGATCGGGCCGGCGCTGGGCCAGCGCGGCCTGAACATCATGGAGTTCTGCAAGGCGTTCAACGCGCAGACGCAGGGGATGGAACCCGGGCTGCCGGTGCCGGTGGTGATCACCGCGTACGCCGACAAGAGCTTCACGTTCATCATGAAGACGCCGCCGGCGACCGTGCTGATCAAGAAGGCGGCGAAGGTCGACAAGGGCTCGAAGACGCCGCACGTCGACAAGGTCGGATCGATCACGCGGGCGCAGGCCGAGGAGATCGCGAAGGCGAAGATGCCGGATCTGACCGCGGCCGACATGGACGCGGCGGTGCGCACGATCGCCGGTTCGGCGCGCAGCATGGGCATCACGGTCGAGGGGGTCTGATCATGGCGAAGCTTTCGAAGCGCACGCGCGCGATCCGCGAGAAGGTCGACACCCGCAAGCTGTACCCGGTCGCCGACGCGCTGGCGCTGATCAAGGAATGCGCGAACGCGAAGTTCGACGAGTCGGTCGACGTCGCAGTGCAGCTGGGGATCGACGCGAAGAAATCGGACCAGCTGGTCCGCGGCTCGGTCGTGCTGCCGGCAGGCACCGGCAAGTCGGTGCGGGTCGCGGTGTTCACCGGCGGCGAGAAGGCCGACCAGGCGCGCGCCGCCGGCGCCGACGTCGTCGGCATGGAGGACCTGGCCGAGCAGGTGCGCGCCGGCAACCTGAACTTCGACATCGTGATCGCGTCGCCCGATGCGATGCGCGTGGTCGGCGGGCTGGGCCAGATCCTGGGTCCGCGCGGGCTGATGCCGAATCCCAAGGTCGGAACGGTCACCCCGGACGTGGCCACCGCGGTGAAGAACGCGAAGGCCGGCCAGGTGCAGTACCGGACCGACAAGGCTGGGATCGTGCACGTGCCGATCGGCCGCGCGTCGTTCCAGGTCGATGCGCTGCGCAGCAACCTGACCGCGCTGATCGACGCGCTGTCGCGCGCGCGGCCGGCGACCGCGAAGGGGGTGTACCTGCGCAAGGTCGCGGTGTCGAGCACGATGGGCATCGGCGTTCGGGTCGACACGACGTCGCTGCAGCAGCAACAGGCGCAGGCCGCGGCCTGACGCAGGGATACGGACGGAAGGAATCACAGGCAGAGAACTTTGGGAGTCGCCGGCAAGGGTCGCGAGACGCTGCCGGCGGGTCGTCAAAGACCGTAGGGGGATCGGCGGCAAGCAGCAACTGCCGGCGGTCCTTAAACGAAGCAGCACCGCCCTACGCAGATGGCGTCCCGAAGCGGGTTTCGGTTTTGCAACGCGATGAACGCATCGATTGCAGCGGGAACTCTGAGTCGGTCGCCTTGGTCGGCGCGCAGGTCTTCGGACCGAGGCGTCATTCATCGTTGGAGCAAATAGACCGTGGGACTCAATCGTCAGGAGAAAGCGGCAGTGGTCGACGAGGTCGGCGCGGAGATCGCGCGGGCGCAGGCGATCATCGTCGCCGAGTACCGAGGTCTGGAAGTCGACGCGATCACCGCGCTGCGCAAGCAGGCGCGGGCATCGGGCGTGTACCTGCGCGTGTTGAAGAACACGCTCGCGCGCCGGGCCGTCGACGGGACGCCGTTCGCAGGGTTGGCCGACAAGCTGGTCGGTCCGCTGATCTACGGCATCTCGTCGGATCCGGTCAAGGGCGCGAAGGTGCTGGCCGACTTCGCCAAAGGCAACGACAAGCTGGTGCTGAAGGCCGGCGCAATGCCCCACCGTGTGATCGACACGGACGGGGTCAGGGCGCTGGCATCGATGCCCAGCCGCGAGGAGCTGCTGGCGAAGCTGCTGGGCACGATGCAGGCGCCGGTCGCGCAGTTCGTGCGCACGCTGAACGAGGTGCCGGGCAAGTTCGTCCGCACGCTGGCGGCGGTGCGCGATCAGCGCGAGCAGGCGGGCGGCTGAGCTGAACGCGCCGGCGGGAGCCGGCGCAGCATCCGCGAAGACTTCCGGTTCGAGACACAGACCTTAGCAATCGATTTGGAGCGAATACAAATGGCACTGAACAAGAACGAGATCCTCGACGCAGTCGCCGGCATGACCGTGCTGGAGCTGTCCGAGCTGATCAAGATGATGGAAGAGAAGTTCGGCGTGTCCGCGGCCGCGGCTGCGGTCGCGGTGGCGCCGGCCGCCGGCGCTGGCGCCGCGGCGGCGCCGGCGGCCGAGGAGCAGACCGAGTTCACGGTCGTGCTGCAGGCGGCGGGCGAGAAGAAGGTCGAGGTGATCAAGGTCGTGCGCGCGGCGACCGGACTGGGTCTGAAGGAAGCGAAGGACCTGGTCGACGGCGCTCCGAAGCCGGTCAAGGAAGCGATCTCGAAGGCCGATGCCGAGGCGCTGAAGAAGCAGCTCGAAGCCGCCGGCGCGAAAGTCGAAGTCAAGTAACCCGACGCAGTCGATATCACCGATTTGATCCGTCTTTGCTTCACCCCGGCACCGGTTCCCCAACGGGACCCGGCGCCGGGCTTTCGCCGTTTCATCCGCCGTTCGTGCGGTGATTTCGGCCTGCATCGTCCCGCGCCGCCGCAGGCGCGGGTGCAGACCGCAATTTCTGCAAGGGTTTTTCGCGCAGTCGCCGCGGCCGCGGCGCGCTAACGCGCATACGGAGAGTCCATGGCCCAACAGTCCGCCTATTCGTTCACCGAGAAGAAGCGCATCCGCAAGAGCTTCGCCAAGCGCCGCGTCGTGCAGGACGTGCCGTACCTGCTGGCCACGCAGCTGGAGTCGTACACGCAGTTCCTGCAGGCCGACGTCGCGCCCGGGCAGCGTCGCAACGAGGGGCTGCAGGCGGCGTTCACGTCGATCTTCCCGATCGAGTCGCACAACACGATGGCTCGGCTCGAGTTCGTCAACTACGTGCTCGGCAACCCGGCGTTCGACGTCAAGGAGTGCCAGCAGCGCGGGCTGACCTATTGCGCGCCGCTGCGCGCGAAGGTGCGGCTGGTGATCATGGATCGCGAGGCGCCCAAGCCGACGGTCAAGGAGATCAAGGAGCAGGAGGTCTACATGGGAGAGATCCCGTTGATGACCACGACCGGCTCCTTCATCGTCAACGGCACCGAGCGGGTCATCGTGTCGCAGCTGCACCGCTCGCCGGGCGTGTTCTTCGAGCACGACCGCGGCAAGACGCACAGCTCCGGCAAGCTGCTGTTCTCGGCGCGGATCATCCCGTACCGCGGATCGTGGCTCGACTTCGAGTTCGACCCGAAGGACATCCTGTACTTCCGCGTCGACCGGCGCCGCAAGATGCCGGTGACGATCCTGCTGAAGTCGATCGGACTGACTCCGGAGCAGATCCTCGCGAACTTCTTCGTGTTCGATCACTTCCAGCTGATGAACGACGGCGCGCAGATGGAGCTGGTGCCCGACCGGCTGCGCGGCGAGATCGCGCGCTTCGACGTCACCGACAAGGACGGCAAGACGCTGGTCCAGAAGGACAAGCGGATCAACGCCAAGCACATCCGCGACATGGAGGCCGCGGGCATCAAGCGGATCTCGGTGCCCGAGGATTACCTGCTCGGCCGCACGCTGGCGCAGAACGTCGTCGACCCGGAGACCGGCGAGATCGTCGCGCGCGCGAATGACGAGCTGACCGAAGAGACGCTGCGCAAGCTGCGGGCTGCGAACATCAAGGAGTTCCGCACGATCTACACGAACGACCTCGACCAGGGGCCGTTCATCTCGCAGACGCTGCGCAGCGACGACACCGCCGACCAGACCGCCGCGCGGATCGCGATCTACCGGATGATGCGTCCGGGCGAGCCGCCGACCGAGGACGCGGTCGAGGCGCTGTTCAACCGCCTGTTCTACAGCGAGGACGCGTACGACCTGTCGAAGGTCGGCCGCATGAAGTTCAACCGCCGGGTCGGCCGGGACGAGCTGACCGGCCCGATGACGCTGACGAACGACGACATCCTCGCGGTCATCAAGATCCTGGTCGACCTGCGCAACGGCAAGGGCGAGATCGACGACATCGATCACCTGGGCAACCGCCGCGTGCGGGTGGTTGGCGAGCTGGCCGAGAACCAGTTCCGCGCCGGCCTGGTGCGCGTCGAGCGCGCGGTCAAGGAGCGGCTCGGGCAGGCCGAGACCGAGAACCTGATGCCGCACGACCTGATCAACAGCAAGCCGATCTCGGCGGCGATCCGCGAGTTCTTCGGCTCGTCGCAGTTGAGCCAGTTCATGGACCAGACGAACCCGCTGTCGGAGATCACGCACAAGCGGCGGGTCTCAGCGCTGGGTCCGGGCGGCCTGACCCGCGAGCGCGCCGGCTTCGAGGTCCGCGACGTGCACCCGACGCACTACGGCCGCGTGTGCCCGATCGAGACGCCCGAAGGCCCGAACATCGGGCTGATCAACTCGCTGTCGCTGTACGCGCGGCTCAACGAGTACGGCTTCCTCGAGACGCCGTACCGCAAGGTCGTCGACGGCAAGGTCACCGACGAAATCTCGTACCTGTCGGCGATCGAGGAAGGCCGCTACGTAATCGCGCAGGCGAACGCGTCGATCGATACGAACGGCAAGCTGGTCGACGAGCTGGTGTCGGTGCGCGCGGCCGGCGAGACGCAGCTGTCGAGCCCCGACCGGGTCGAGTACATGGACGTCGCGCCGAGCCAGATCGTGTCGGTCGCCGCGTCGCTGATCCCGTTCCTCGAGCACGACGACGCGAACCGCGCGCTGATGGGATCGAACATGCAGCGCCAGGCGGTGCCGTGCCTGCGGCCCGAAAAGCCGCTGGTCGGGACCGGGATCGAGCGCACCTGCGCGGTCGACTCGGGCACCGTCGTCACCGCGCTGCGCGGCGGCATCGTCGACTACGTCGATGCGAACCGGATCGTCGTGCGCGTGAACGACGAGGAGACGCAGTCGGGCGAAGTCGGCGTCGACATCTACAACCTGATCAAGTACACGCGCAGCAACCAGAACACGAACATCAATCAGCGTCCGATCGTCGTCAAGGGCGACCGGATCGCGCGCGGCGACGTGATCGCCGACGGCGCATCGACCGACCTCGGCGAGCTCGCGCTGGGCCAGAACATGCTGGTCGCGTTCATGCCGTGGAACGGCTACAACTTCGAGGACTCGATCCTGATCTCGGAGAAGGTGGTTTCCGACGACCGCTACACGTCGATCCACATCGAGGAGCTGTCGGTGCTCGCGCGCGACACCAAGCTCGGTCCCGAGGACATCACGCGCGACATCTCGAACCTGTCGGAGAGCCAGCTGTCGCGCCTGGACGAGTCGGGAATCGTATACATCGGCGCCGAGGTGCAGGCCGGCGACACGCTGGTGGGCAAGGTCACGCCGAAGGGCGAGACGCAGCTGACGCCGGAAGAGAAGCTGCTGCGCGCGATCTTCGGCGAGAAGGCGTCCGACGTGAAGGACACGTCGCTGCGCGTGCCCTCGGGCATGAGCGGCACCGTGATCGACGTGCAGGTGTTCACCCGCGAGGGCATCCAGCGCGACAAGCGCGCGCAGTCGATCATCGACGAGGAACTCAAGCGCTACCGGCTCGACCTGAACGACCAGCTGCGGATCGTCGAGAACGACTCGTTCTCGCGGATCGAGCGGCTGCTCATCGGCAAGGTCGCCAACGGCGGACCGAAGAAGCTGCCGAAGGGCGCGACGATCACGCGCGAGTACCTCGCCGACCTCGACCGCTGGCAGTGGTTCGAGATCCGGCTGGCCGACGAGAACGCCGCGGCGCAGCTCGAGGGCCTGAAGGAGTCGATCGAGCAGAAGCGCCACCAGTTCGACCTGGCGTTCGAGGAAAAGCGCAAGAAGCTCACGCAGGGCGACGAGCTGCCCCCGGGCGTGCTGAAGATGGTCAAGGTGTACCTGGCGGTCAAGCGCCGGCTGCAGCCGGGCGACAAGATGGCCGGACGCCACGGCAACAAGGGCGTCGTGTCGCGGATCGTGCCGGTCGAGGACATGCCGTGGATGGCCGACGGCACGCCGGTGGACATCGTGCTCAACCCGCTGGGCGTGCCGTCGCGGATGAACGTCGGCCAGATCCTCGAGACGCACCTGGGCTGGGCGGCCAAGGGGATCGGGCTGCGGCTGGGCGAGATGCTGCAGCGGCACACGGCCGCGGCCGAAGTCCGGCGTTACCTCGAACGCGTCTACAACACCAGCGGCCAGAAGAGCGACCTGTCGACGATGACCGACGACGAGGTGATCGAGCTCGCGCGTAACCTGCAGCTGGGGGTGCCGTTCGCCACGCCGGTGTTCGACGGCGCGTCCGAGGACGAGATCGGCGCGGCGCTCGACCTCGCGTTCCCGAACGACGATCCGCGGATGGAGCGGCTCGGGTTCAACCGCAGCAAGACGCAGGTCACGCTGTACGACGGGCGCACCGGCGACCCGTTCGACCGGCAGGTCACGGTCGGCTTCATGCACATGCTGAAGCTGCATCACCTGGTCGACGACAAGATGCATGCGCGTTCGACCGGACCGTACTCGCTGGTCACCCAGCAGCCGCTGGGCGGCAAGGCGCAGTTCGGCGGCCAGCGCTTCGGCGAGATGGAGGTCTGGGCGCTCGAGGCCTACGGCGCCGCCTACACGCTGCAGGAGATGCTGACGGTGAAGTCGGACGACGTGACCGGCCGCACGAAGGTTTACGAGAACCTGGTCAAGGGCGAGCACACGATCGACGCCGGCATGCCCGAGTCGTTCAACGTGCTGGTCAAGGAAATCCGCTCGCTGGGGATCGACATCGATCTCGAGCGCGCGTAAGGAGTCTCAAACGATGAAAGCACTGCTCGATCTGTTCAAGCAGGTCCAGGAAGACGAACATTTCGATGCGATCCGCATCGGGATCGCGTCGCCCGAGAAGATCCGGTCGTGGTCGTACGGCGAGGTCAAGAAGCCCGAGACGATCAACTACCGCACGTTCAAGCCCGAGCGCGATGGCCTGTTCTGCGCGAAGATCTTCGGGCCGATCAAGGACTACGAGTGCCTGTGCGGCAAGTACAAGCGCCTGAAGCACCGCGGCGTCATCTGCGAGAAATGCGGCGTCGAGGTCACGCTGGCGAAGGTTCGCCGCGAGCGGATGGGCCACATCGAGCTCGCGTCGCCGACCGCGCACATCTGGTTCCTGAAGTCGCTGCCGAGCCGGCTGGGCATGGTGCTCGACATGACGCTGCGCGACATCGAGCGCGTGCTGTACTTCGAGGCCTACGTCGTCATCGAGCCGGGGATGACGCCGCTCAAGCGCACGCAGCTGCTGACCGAGGACGACTTCCTCGCGAAGACCGAGGAGTACGGCGACGAGTTCCGCGCCGAGATGGGCGCCGAGGGCGTGCGCGAGCTGCTGCGCGCGATCGACGTCAACCGCGAGGTCGCGAAGCTGCGCGATGAGCTCGCGGCGACGTCGTCCGAAGCGAAGATCAAGAAGATCGCCAAGCGGCTGAAGGTGCTCGAGGGCTTCCAGCGCTCGGGAATCAAGCCCGAGTGGATGATCTTCGAGGTGCTGCCGGTGCTGCCGCCGGAGCTGCGGCCGCTGGTGCCGCTGGACGGCGGCCGCTTCGCGACGTCGGACCTGAACGACCTGTACCGGCGGGTGATCAACCGCAACAACCGGCTGAAGCGGCTGCTCGAGCTGAAGGCGCCCGAGATCATCGTGCGCAACGAGAAGCGCATGCTGCAGGAATCGGTCGATTCGCTGCTCGACAACGGCCGCCGCGGCAAGGCGATGACCGGCGCGAACAAGCGCGCGCTGAAGTCGCTCGCCGACATGATCAAGGGCAAGGGCGGGCGCTTCCGCCAGAACCTGCTCGGCAAGCGGGTCGACTACTCGGGCCGGTCGGTGATCGTCGTGGGTCCGCAGCTGAAGCTGCACCAGTGCGGCCTGCCCAAGCTGATGGCGCTGGAGCTGTTCAAGCCGTTCATCTTCAACAAGCTCGAGACGATGGGGGTCGCGACCACCATCAAGCAGGCGAAGAAGTTCGTCGAGAATCAGGAACCGATCGTCTGGGACATCCTGGAAGAGGTGATTCGCGAACATCCGGTGCTGCTGAACCGGGCGCCGACGCTGCACCGGCTGGGCATCCAGGCGTTCGAGCCGGTGCTGATCGAGGGCAAGGCGATCCAGCTGCATCCGCTGGTGTGCGCGGCATTCAATGCCGACTTCGACGGCGACCAGATGGCCGTCCACGTGCCGCTGTCGCTGGAGGCGCAGCTCGAGGCGCGCGCGCTGATGCTCGCGTCGAACAACGTGCTGTTCCCGTCCAACGGCGAACCGTCGATCGTGCCGTCGCAGGACATCGTGCTGGGGCTGTACTACACGACCCGCGAGAAGGTCAACGCCCGCGGCGAAGGCATGTACTTCGCGAACGTGACCGAGGTCCAGCGTGCGTACGACACCAAGCAGGTCGAGCTCGGCGCGAAGATCACCGTGCGGCTGAACGAGCACGTCCGCGACCGCGACAGCGGCGAGCTGGAATCGCAGACGAAGCGGGTCGAGACGACGGTGGGCCGCGCGCTGCTGTCGGAGATCCTGCCCAAGGGGCTGCCGTTCGAGCTGATCAACAAGCCGCTGAAGAAGAAGGAGATCTCGCGGCTGATCAATGCGTCGTTCCGCCGCTGCGGGCTGCGCGACACCGTGATCTTCGCCGACCAGCTGATGCAGACCGGCTTCCGGCTCGCCACGCGCGCCGGCATCTCGATCGCGATCGGCGACATGCTGGTGCCGCCGGCGAAGCAGTCGATCCTCGCGGCCGCCGAGAGCGAGGTCAAGGAAATCGAGCAGCAGTACACGTCGGGCCTGGTCACGCAGGGCGAGCGCTACAACAAGGTCGTCGACATCTGGTCGAAGGCCGGCGACCAGGTCGGCAAGGCGATGATGGATCAGCTCGCGACCGAGGAGGTCACCGACCGCCACGGCCAGCAGGTACGCCAGGAGTCGTTCAACGCGATCTACATGATGGCCGACTCGGGCGCGCGCGGCTCGGCCGCACAGATCCGGCAGCTCGCCGGCATGCGCGGCCTGATGGCCAAGCCCGACGGCTCGATCATCGAGACGCCGATCACCGCGAATTTCCGCGAGGGCCTGAACGTTCTGCAGTACTTCATCTCGACGCACGGCGCCCGCAAGGGTCTGGCCGACACCGCGCTGAAGACCGCGAACTCCGGCTACCTGACCCGGCGCCTGGTCGACGTCACGCAGGACCTGGTCGTGGTCGAGGACGACTGCGGCACCAGCAACGGCGTGGCGATGCGCGCGCTGGTCGAGGGCGGCGAAGTGATCGAGGCGCTGCGCGACCGGATCCTGGGCCGCGTCGCCGCGATCGACGTCGTGAACCCCGAGACGCAGGAGACGCTGTTCGACGCCGGCAAGCTGCTGGACGAGGACGCCGTCGAGCGGATCGAGCAGCTGGCGATCGACGAGGTTCGCGTGCGCACGCCGCTGACCTGCGACACCCGCTACGGGCTGTGCGCGCGCTGCTACGGGCGTGACCTGGGCCGCGGCTCGCTGGTCAATACCGGCGAGGCCGTGGGCGTGATCGCCGCGCAGTCGATCGGCGAGCCGGGCACGCAGCTGACGATGCGAACGTTCCACATCGGCGGCGCGGCGTCGCGCGCGGCCGTCGCCAGCGCGGTCGAGGCCAAGTCGAACGGCACGATCCGCTTCTCGAACACGATGCGCTACGTGACCAACGCCAAGGGCGACCAGGTCGTGATCTCGCGCTCGGGCGAGGTGACGATCACCGACGACAGCGGCCGCGAGCGCGAGCGCCACAAGGTGCCGTACGGCGCGGTGCTGCTGGCGCAGGACGGCAAGCCGATCCGCGCCGGCGCGGCGATCGCGACCTGGGATGCGCTGACGCGTCCGATCATCACCGAGTACGCCGGTACCGTGAAGTTCGAGCACGTCGAGGAAGGCGTGACGGTCGCCCGGCAGATCGACGAGGTCACCGGCCTGTCGACGCTGGTCGTCATCGACGCCAAGCGCCGCGGCCCGGCAACCAAGGGCCTGCGGCCGCAGGTCAAGCTGATCGACGACTCGGGCGAAGAGGTTCGCATCGCCGGCACCGACCATGCGGTGACGGTCAGCTTCCCGGTGGGCGCGCTGATCACGGTGCGCGACGGCCAGCAGGTCGCCGTCGGCGAGGTGCTGGCGCGGATTCCGCAGGAGTCGCAGAAGAACCGCGACATCACCGGCGGTCTGCCGCGGGTGGCCGAGCTGTTCGAGGCGCGCTCGCCGAAGGACGCCGGCATGCTCGCCGAGGTCACCGGCACCGTGTCGTTCGGCAAGGACACCAAGGGCAAGCAGCGGCTGATCATCACCGACCTCGACGGCAACCCGCACGAGTTCCTGATCGCGAAGGAAAAGAACGTGCTGGTCCACGACGGCCAGGTCGTCAACAAGGGCGAGATGATCGTCGACGGACCCGCGGATCCGCACGACATCCTGCGGCTGCTCGGCATCGAGGCGCTGGCGCGCTACATCGTCGACGAGGTGCAGGACGTCTACCGGCTGCAGGGCGTGAAGATCAACGACAAGCACATCGAGGTGATCGTGCGCCAGATGCTGCGGCGGGTGCAGGTCGTCGATCCGGGCGACACGCCGTTCATCACCGGCGAGCAGGTCGAACGCTCGGAGATCCTGGACGAGAACGACAAGGCGGTCGCGCTGGGCAAGCAGCCGGCGACTTACGACAACCTGCTGCTCGGCATCACGAAGGCGTCGCTGTCGACCGACTCGTTCATCTCGGCCGCATCGTTCCAGGAGACCACGCGCGTGCTGACCGAGGCCGCGATCATGGGCAAGAAGGACGAGCTGCGCGGCCTGAAGGAGAACGTGATCGTCGGCCGGCTGATCCCGGCCGGAACCGGGCTCGCGTACCACCGGGCGCGCAAGTCGAAGGAGGCGCTGGACGCGCAGGAGCAGCGCGCGCTCGCCGAGGCCGAGTTCATGCAGCCGGGCGAGTTGCCGGCGACCGCGGAGGGCGAAGAGCAGCAGTCGCCTTCGCAGTCGGAAATCCAGGGCTGATCCGGCAGGACCGGCGCGCGGAGCGATCCGCGCGCCGGCCTGTTCGCAAAGGCCGGGCAGGTCCCGGCCTTTTTTTTCACTCGCGAAGCGCCAAGAACCTGCAGATCTTGCAGCGCAAGACCGATGCGGCTCGATCAGCGGCAGGCGGGATTGTTGCTTCCATAGAACGCTTCGCAGCACGACAAGAGAGACAGGGAGGAATCCAATGACGATGCAGCAGGCTGCCTCGCGCATCATCGCCACCAGCTGGAGCGCATTCGCGCTGCCCGGCACCCCGAACGATCCCGTGCCGCCGACGTCGTTGCCGTCGCGCATCGTCGGTGCGCTGAAGCGCCAGTTCGGCACGCCGCAACTGCTCGCCGCGCGGCGGCGGCTCGTCGACGGCTGGCTACTCTACGAGCTGTCGATCCGGCACTGCGGCGAGATCCGCAACGTGCTGGTGACGATCGGCGGTCGGATCGTGCGGCTGACTTCGGCGGGAATCGGGAGCGCGGTGCCGGGTGCTGCCTGACGCGCAATCGGACGATCGAACGGGTCAGGAACCGGCGGTCGGGCCGCGGACCAGGCGCCGGACCAGGAAGTCCCGCTGGATCGCCGTTGCCCGGTCGAACAGCTCACCCGGGTGGTAGAGCAATCCGAAGTGGCCGCCCTCGATCTCGCGGTACTCCTTGTACGAGGCAACGGCGTCGAACGTCGACCGCGCGACCGCGGCGTTGCAGTGGACCATCTCGTCGTCGGGGGCCACCATCATCAGCAGGTCGGCCTGCAGGTACGGAGCAGCCAGCTGCGCAGCGAATGGAACCGGCGTGGGTGGGATCACGCGCGTCACCAGGTTCTGCCATCTGCTGCCGGGCCGGCCGCCGTACTCGATGAACCATCGGAACGCCTGGATCGGCTTCAACAACGACGGCGTGCCGATCTGGTCGGATGACACCACCGGCATCGGCCCTGTCGTCGACTCCGCGGTCGGCCGCACATCGCCCCCCTCGAGCGTTTGGCAGAGGCGCTCGAACAACGCGTCCGATGTGTCGAACCGCGGCGGCTCCGAACCACAGGTGGGTAGCTGCGCGACGACCGCGCGCACCCGCCGGTCGGCAGCCGCCACCACGATCGCCTGCATCGCGGAATAGCTGTCTCCCCAAAGCGCGATTCGCGTCGGGTCGACGTCGTCCCGGCTGAGCGCATACGAGACGGCGTCGCGGTAGCCGCGAGCCTGGATCCAGGGATTGATCTGCTGGCGCGGTTCGCCAGCGCTCGCGCCGAAGTTTCGATGGTCGTACAGCAGTGCCGCGAAGCCGGTCTCGACCAGCGATTCGGCGTAACGATCGGTGACCATGGAGATGGTCGCAGTGGTGCCGTGGGCCATCACGACGACCGGGTGAGGAGGCAAGGACGCCGGCTTGTAGAACCAACCTCGCAGCGTGGCGCCTTCGGACTCGAACTGCACGTCGCTTCGAAGCATCGTGTCCTCCCGTCCGCCGTGCCGCCCGCTCACCGCGCGGCAATGCGGCCATGGTAGTTCGCGGCGGCGGTATTTCGCCGGCTGAACCGGCACGACTCGCCAAGCGCTTATCCGATTGGGTCGCCCTGGCGACAGCCTTCTATCGAACGCTGCGCGGGCGTGTCACTCCGGGATTCCAGCCGCCCGCAGGTACTCGAACCAGCGCGCCTGGTCCGCGGCGGCCCTGAACGCGAACACGCGGGCCGTGCCGCCGATCGACGTGGCAGGATACCGCTCGAGCAGAAGCTTGGTCGCGGCGCCCGCTTCGTCGCGGTGACCGGCTGCGGCCGAGGCGGCAGCCAATAGCGTCAGGCACATTGGCACCGTCGGCGCCCGGTCGAGGCATTCGCGCGCCAGCGCGCGCGCTTGCTCGTAGTCGGCGAGCATCAGGTGCGCGCGCCCCATCAGCGCCGCCACCTGAGGGGGCGAGAACGGGTCGAGCTGCCGCGAGCGCCGGTAAGCGTCGATCGCCGCGCGTTGCTCGCCGACCAGGAACAGCGCATCCCCGTAAGCGCGGAAGTTGCCGGCATCGTTCGGGTTCAGCGGGATCGAATGCCGCAGCGCCGCCAGGCTCGCGTCGTACTGCCGTTGCAGCAGGTGAGCGTAGCCGAGCGCGCCGTGCGAGGTCGCCAGCGTCGCGTCCAGCGACAGCGCAGTCTGCAGCGCGTCGCGCGCTTGCTGCAGCGTCTGCGGCAAGTACTGCAGCTCGCCGGGGTGCAGGTACTGCCGGATCAGCACCCGGCCCAGCAGGTCCCATGCAGGTGCGTAGCCGGGGTCGATCGACGTCGCCCGCTGAAGCAGCGCAGACGCGTCGGCAAGCGACGCCGCAGTGAACGCGTTGAATCCCTGGCGGGCCCGCAGCACGAGCTCGTAGGCTTCGAGCGCGCTCGGGGGCCGCGCGCGGATCCGCTCGGCCGCGTGGTAATGCGCATGGCCGACCAGTCTTGCCGCGACCTGGTCTGCAATGTCGTCCTGCAGCTCGAACATCGACTTCAGCGGCCGCTCGTAACGTTCGGCCCACCGCGTCGCGCCCGATTGCGCATCGACGAGATGCACGTTCACGCGAATGCGGTCGTGATGACGCGCCACGCTGCCGCGGACGATGAACGCAGCGTCCAGCGCCTTGGCTGCCTGCGCCGGATCGATTTCGCCCCGATACCGGAGGCTGGAGTTGCCGGCCACGTCGGTCAGATCCCTGAACCGCGACAGCGCGGCGATCATGTCTTCGGCGATTCCGTCGCCGAAATGCCGCTCGGTCGACTGCTCGAGCGGCTCGAACGGCAGCACTGCGATCCGCAGGCCTGCGCCCGGCCGAGGCCCGGGCTGCCGGTCGATCGTCCACGCCGCGATCCCAAGGACGGCGAGCACTGCGGCGCCGGCGATCGCCGCCCGGATCTCCGCGCTTCTGCCGCGAACGGGGCCGAGGCTCCGGCCGTCGATTTCGGGTGCCGGCGCCGCCGGAGCGCTCGGCGCCGCATCATCCGATACGACGTCGGCCGCGAACAGGTAGCCGCGTCGCGACACGGTGCGAATGATCTGCTGGGCCTCGTCGCCGAGCACGCAGCGGACATCGCGAACGCACTGGAACACCGAGTCGTCGGTGACGACGACGTCCGGCCACACCGCCGCGACGAGCTCTTCCTTCGAAACGACGCGACCGCGCTGCGCGACCAGGTGGCACAGCAGGTCGAAGGATTTGGGGCGCAGCTTCAGCTCGGCACCGTCCGGCCCGTACAGGCAGCGCCGCGGCTCGTTCAGCGTGAAGCCGCCGAAGCGGACGATCGATCCAGGCGCCATTTCAGTCTCGCGCGGCCGTCCCATCTGAATTTCAGCCGATTTCAGCGAAGTTTCGGCTCG
>DATLGW010000435.1:0-1650 GCA_035540315.1 Burkholderiaceae bacterium
GCCTTGCGCACGCGTCTCAGCCAGCAGCCGGCGCACGGCCGTCTCGTCGACGCGAGGATACCCATCCAGCCGCGCCAGCGTGCGCTGCAGGATCTCCTGCGACTCGGCATCCGGCAGCGCAGCAAGTACCGCGAGCCCGCCGGCGCCAATACCTAGCGGGTAGCTGGTCCCAACCTCGAGCACGAGCGACTTGATCGGATACGACCCGTCGCGCCGCGCGATGCACAGCACCTCGTCCCCGACGCGGCGAAGCAGATAGACCGTGTCGTGGATCTGCGATTCGATCCTGACCAGCGACGGCGCGGCCACCGTCGACAGGTCGAAACGCTTGCCCGCGGCCAATCCCAGCCGCCACGCCGTCACCCCGAGGTGATAGCGCCGTTCCTCGTCCTGCTCGACCAACCCTTCGCGTTCGAGCTCGCGCAGCAGCCGATGCATCGTCACGCGGTGCAGCCCACTGCGTTCGCCGAGCTCGCCTCCGCGCAAGCCAGCGACCTCGGCGGATGCCAACACCCTGAGCAGCAACATTGCGCGCGACAGGTTCATCGGCCAACTGTCTCACTGCGGATCGCCGCTCGGCAAGCTGCGCAAGCGCTGTTTGTCGATCTTGCCCACGCTGGTCCTCGGCATCTCGGGCAGCACGCGGATGATCCTCGGGACCTTGTACCGCGCGAGCTCCTCGGCGCAATGGCGCCGCAGCGCCTCGATGTCGATTTCAGCCGTGCGTCCAGTGACGTACGCGACCACCTCCTCGCCGAACTCCACCGATTCGACTCCGATCACAGCCGCCTCAGCGACGTCCGAATGCGCGCGCAGCACCGCCTCGATCTCGCTCGGGTAGATATTTACGCCACCGCGAATGATCATGTCCTTCTCGCGGCCGGTGATGAACAGGAAGCCGTCGGCATCGACATAGCCGAGGTCGCCCGGAAGATACCAGCCGTCGCGGAACGCATTTGCCGTGGCTTCGGGATCGTTGTAGAACTCCGCTGCCGTCGCACCACTTCGGTAGCAAACCCGGCCGATCGTCCCTGGCGGAACATCGGCGAAATTCTCGTCGACGATCCGCAGCTCGGTGCCGAACACGATCGCACCGGCCGAAGCCGCCTTGTGCTGCGGATGCGCGGGAGTCAGGACCGAAACGCCCCCGCCCTCGGCCGATCCGTAGAAATTGATCAGGTTCGGCGTCACCCTATTCAGCGCCGCTTCTCTGTCCTCTGGAAACAGCGCCGCGCCGGTAGACACCAGCAGGCGCAATCCGGGGAGGCAATAACCGTCGCCCGAATGAGCGGCTAGCAGCCGCCGGATGATCGTCGGCACGATGAAAGCCGACGTGCAGCGGTACGCGTTGAGCTCGTCGATCAACTGCTCGGGCGGCACCGGCGGTGCGAGCAGCACAAGCGTCCCGCCGGCATAGAGCACGCACATCGAGAAGCCGCGACTGCCGCTGAAGTACAGCGGCGACGCGCACGCGAAGCGATCGTGCTCGTTGAAAGTCAGACTAATGTAATAGATCAGGAAGCGATGAAGGAAGTTCTGGTGGGTCAGTAGCGGCCCCTTTGGCCGGCCGGTCGTGCCGGACGACAGCGATACCACCAGCGGAAGATCGATATCCGGTGGCCGCGGAAAACAGGCTGCGTCCGCGCCTGC
>DATLGW010000436.1:0-2014 GCA_035540315.1 Burkholderiaceae bacterium
CGGCAGCGCTCGGCGGCTGCTGGAAGTAGGTGACCTGCGCCTGCGCCGGCATCGTCGCGAACAGCGCGCCGCTGCCGAGCGCGAGTCCGAGCGCCCCCAGGATCGCGTTTCTTCTGAGTTTCATGATCCTCTCCATCACAGACATCAGTTGTTGCCGATCCGAATGCTCGAATTGCCGGCGGTGCCGCCCTGCATCTGCACGACGCCGCCGACCGATACGCGGCTGGAGCCACCGCCGGTGGCGTTACCGATCTCGAGGTTCTGGTTGTTCAGCGCGCCTGCCTGGCCCTGCACGACCGCGCCGACGTTCACGTTCGACGTGCCGCCGCCGGCCGCATTGCCGATCTTCAGCCGCTGATTGTTCAGTGCGCCGGCCTGCACCTGCGTCGCCGATCCGACGCGCACGTTCGAGCGCCCCGCGCCCGACGCGTTGCCGATGTCCAACTGCTGATTGTTCAGCGCGCCCGCCTGCACCTGGTTCATGTTGCCGACGTGCACGTTGGATCGGCCGCTGCCCGACGCGTTGCCGATCTGCGCGCTCTGCCGGTTCAGCGCGCCCGCCTGAACCTGGTTCGCGGAATTGACCGTCACGTTCGCGGTCGCATTGCCGCTGGCGTTGCCGATGCCCAGCTCCTGCCGGTTCAGTGCTCCCGCCTGGATCTGATTGACGTTGCCGACGTTCGTGTTGCTCCTTGCGTTGCCGGACACGTTGCCCGCCGACAGCGTTTGGCGATTCATTGCGCCGGCCTGAATCTGACGAATGTCGTTCGCCTGCGTGCGAGATGCACCCGAGCCCGACACGTTGCCCAGGTCGACGCGCTGCTGGCTTGCGACGCCGGCCTGCACCTGGCTCGCATTGCGCACGTCGGTCTGCGACGACTGGGCCGATGCACCCGCGCCGATGAACAGGGAGCCCACCGCCACGGCGATCGACGCCCGGCGCCGGAACCGGCGAGCCGGCATCTCGAGGAACAACAAACTCGCGTCCATTCATGCCTCCGATGGGTCAGACTTTCTCGACTGAACCGACACCGCTGATCGACTTGCGCACTTGCGGATCGCCGCGATAGCGCACGCTGCCGGCGCCGTCGATCCGCACGGCGAGCTGCTTGGCTGCGTGCACGACCGCGTCGCCCGCCCCCGAGATCGACACCTCGGCCTCGACCGACTTCAGCGCCTCGCCGTCATACGATCCGGACCCGCCGACGCTCACCCGCTGCGCTACGGTTTCGCCGTCGGCAACCACGCTGCCGCTGCCACCTATGTCGGCCGCGAGCTCCTTCAGGTTCAATCGGCGCAGCGCGATCGATCCGCTGGAGTTCACCACCAGATCGAGCCGCGCGCCGCGCAGCCCCTGGAGCTCGACGTCGCCCGAGCCGTTGAGCTCCAGGCGGCTGAGCTCGCGAAACACGATCTCCACGACCAGCGGCAGTTGCGTCTGGTAGCCTGCTTTCGCGAACACCCGCAGCCGGCCCTGCTGCTGCTCGACCGCGATCCGCTCGAGCACCTTGGGCTCGGCGGTGACCGTGACCCGGTTCTCGTTGCCCTGTCGCAGCTTGAAGTCGGCCGTGGTGTCGAGCACCACGGCGGAGAACGCACCGAGCTGGTCGTAGACCCGGGTCTGGGTCCTCCCCTGAGCCGCCGCGCTCGACGTTGTAATCGAAGCAGTCCACGCGGCAACGCACAGCCCTCCGAGCTGCTGCAGCCGCTGACGACGCGCGCGTTTCATTGCCACCGCTCCCGTTACCGATCCGAATGCTCGAGCACGCAAAACGCGCTCGTCATGTCGTACAACTGCAGCGACGATCCGTTGGCGCCGCGCACCGTCTGAGCCTTGCGCTCGGGAGGCGCAACGTTCGAGCTCTCGTAGACGAGCCGCCCGTATTGCCAGCACTTGATGTGGCCGCTGCCGGAACGCGCCGCGACCCGCTTGGTCTCCGGCGCCGGCGCCGAACGCGCTGCGTCCTTGCCGTTGCGGGCCCCGTCGGCGCCGGCCCGCTCCAGCGGCGCGACC
>DATLGW010000437.1:0-3279 GCA_035540315.1 Burkholderiaceae bacterium
AGGCCGGCACGGATTCCGGGCGCAGCGCGAGCCGTCGCGCTTGGCGGCGCATGAACAGCACGTACAGGAGCGGGACCGCGAACAGCGTCAGCAGCGTCGCCACCATCAGCCCCCAGACGATCGCCGACGCGACCGGCCCCCACAGCAGCGACGTGCCGCCCAGCCCGGTCGCCAGCGCGAACAAGCCGGCGATCGTCGTCAGCGTCGTGATCAGCACCGGCACGACCCGCCGGCGCGCGGCGCCGATCGTCGCATGCGTCAGCGGCATCCCGCGCTCGAGCCGCTCGTTCATCGCCGAGATCAGCACGATCGCCGCATTGACTGCGATCCCGGTCAACGCGATCACGCCGTACATCGTGTACAGCGACAGCGGGTTGCCGGTCAGCAGCAGCCCGACCGTCACGCCGGTGAATGCGAGCGGCACCGTCACCAGGATCATCAGCGGCTGGAAATAGCTGCGGAACTGCGCGGCCAGGATCAGGTAGATCAGCCCCACGCCGAGCAGGAACAGCACCGGCATCGCCGCGAGCGCCTCCTCGATGTCCTCGAGCTCGCCGGCGAACTCCAGCGATACCCCCGGATAGTCGGTGCGCACCTGCTCCCAGTCGGCCCGAACCCGCTGGTTCGCGCGGACGGTGTCGATCACCTCGCGGTCGAGGTCGGCCTCGACGGTGATCGTGCGGCGCAGGTTGTAGTGCCGGATGATGCCCTTGCTGCGCCCGGTGTCGTGCGTCAGCAATGCGCTCAGGCTGGTCGCGCCGCCGCCCGGCAGCGCGAGCGGCTGCTGCAGCAGCGCCGCCACGTCGTCGCGCTCGACCGCGGCGGCCTGCACGCGCACTTCGATCTTGTCGCCGCCGGCGCGAAGGACCGACACGACCTCGCCGTCGACCCCCAGCCGCACGATCCGGTTCAGCTGCGCTGCTCCGATACCCGAGTTGACGATCGCCTCGCGATCCGGTTTCAGCGTCAGCTGCGGGCGCCCCGGCACGTCGTCGTCGACGACGTCGCGGGTGCCGGGAATGCCGCGAACGATCTGCAGCATCCGGTCGGTCGCAGCGCGCAGCTCGCCATAGTCGTCGCCGCGCAGCTTGACGTTGATCGGCTTGGTCAGCGGCGGCCCGCCCGACAGCTGCAGGAACGACTTGCGCCCAGGCCCCGGCGTGGCCAGCACGTCGGCGCGCATCGCATCGATCACCTGCTGCACGCTGCGCGACTCGGCATCGGCCGGTTGCAGCGACACGATCACCTGGCCGTAGGAGTCGCCGTACAGCGGCTCGGTGTCGGTGAACTTCACGCCAGCGACCGATGTGATGCTGCGCAGCTCGTCGGGCCGCAGGTGGCGGCGAACCCGCTGCTCGACCTGCACGACCTGCGCCAGCGTGTCCTGCAGCGACGCGGTCGGCGGCATGTCGACGTTCACGTAGTAGATCCGCAGCGGATCGAACGCGAAGAACTGGATCCGCACGCGTTCGGTGACGACGGCAACGGCCGAGCCTGCGATCAGCGCGACGATCGCGACCAGCAGCAGGTACGGATGCCGCATCGCCTTGGCCAGCAACCGGCCGTAGATCAGCCGGATCCGCCGGTTCAGCTCGATCCGCAGCCGCTGCGAGCGGCTGCCGCGGTCGATCCGCATCCGCAACGCGAGCACGTGCGTGGGCAGCATCCAGAACGCCGCGACCAGCGAGATCGCCAGCGCGACCGTGACGACGAACGGGATCACGAACATGAACTTGCCGACGATCCCCGGCAGCAGCATCAGCGGCAGGAATGCGGCGACCGTCGTCGCGACCGATGCGGCCACCGGCTGCCAGATCTCCCGAATTCCCTCCAGGCACGCCTGCAGCGTCGCGACGCCGCGCTCGATCCGGTAATAGATCGATTCGACGACGACCACCGACGCGTCGACGATCATGCCGAGTGCGATCACCACGCCGAGCAGCACCGACACGTTCAGCGTCGAACCGGCCGCGTACAGCAGCGCGAACGTGCCGAGGATCGAGAACGGGATCCCGATCCCGACCAGCAGCGCGATCCGCGTGCCCAGGAACAGCCAGCACACGCCGATCACCAGCAGCAGCCCCTGCAGCGCATTGGTCTGCATCACGCCGATCGCCTGCCGCGTCGCGACCGTCTGGTCGTCGGCCAGCACCAGCCGCAGTCCGCTGGCGCCCAGCAGCGCGTTGCGCTCGTCGATGTAGCGCCCGATCCGCTCGACCAGCTCGATCGTGTTCGTGTAGCCCTTCTTCGTGATCGCGAAACTGATCGCCGGCCGGCCGTCGTACGCCGTCAGCTGCGTCGGCCGGGCCCGCGCGCGCTCGACCCGCGCGACGTCCTGCAGCAGCGGCGCCGCCGCGGCTTCCTGCCGGCTGCCCGACGGCGCGACCGGAATCCGCGCCAGCACCGACGGATCGGGCGCCTGCCCCTCGACCCGCACCAGCCATTCGGCGTCGCCCGCGCGCAGCGACCCGGCCGAGGTGTCGCGAAACCATGCGGCGACCGCATCGGCGACGTCGGTGGGCCGCAGCCCGCGCGCGGCCAGCCGCTGCGGATCATAGCGGACGTGCAGCTCCGGATCGCGCAGCCCCGACGCGATCACCCGGTCGACGCCGGCGATCCGCTCGAGATCGCTGCGGATCGCGCGGCCGTTCGCGCGCAGCGTCTCGTCGTCGGCCTGCCCGGCCAGCACGACGGTTGCGGTCGGAAAGCCGTTGGAGGTCGTGATCTCCAGGATCTGCGGATCGCGCGCATCCGGCGGCAGCTCGTTGACCGCGCGGTTCTGGATCTCGCGGCGCAGGTCGTTGATCCGCTTGTCGAACGTACGCTCGGAGATCTCGCGGAACCGCACCAGGATGCTCGAGGCGCCCTCGCGGCTGCTCGAGGACACGAAGCGCACGTCGGCGACGTTCGCGATCGCCTCCTCCAGCGGATCGGTGACGAGCCGCTCGACGTCCTCGGCCGATGCGCCCGGCAGGATCGTGATGATGCTGACCCAGTTGAAGTTGATCTCGGGATCCTGCTCGCGCGGCAGCAGCAGCGCATACGCGACCGCGCCCAGCACCAGCACCGTCGCGAAACAGACGTTCGCGAACGGATGGTTGCGCAGCAGCGCCTCGAGGAACCGCACCGCTTGCCTCAGCGCGGGCGGGCGGCGCCGGTCGCCGCGCCGGCCGGCGCAATCGTGACGGTCGCTGCGTCCTGCAACGCCGCCTGCCCCGACACGACCACGCGCGCCTGCGGCGACAGCGGCGCCGGCGCCGGCCGGCCTTCCTGCGCTTG
>DATLGW010000438.1:0-2501 GCA_035540315.1 Burkholderiaceae bacterium
GCGGCTTCACGCTGACCGCCGATGGCTGCGCGCAGCAGGCGCTTGCACCGGGCGCTTCATGCTCGGTGCAGGTCGGTTTCGACGCGGCCGCCGACGGCAGCGCATCAGCCACGCTGATGATCCCGACCAACAGCCAGAGCGAGGCGTCGATCACCGCCGTGCCGCTGTCGGCGAGCGTGGGCTCGAAGCTGTCCTCGGCAGCCCCGTCGGTCGCGCTGGGGTCGGTGCCGCTCGAAACCACGTCGCTGGCGACGGTCGCGTTCAGCAACCGGGCAGCCACGCCGCAGCAGGTCGCGTCGGTGACGGTGTCGAATGCGCAGATCGCCGCGCTGTCGGCGAACGAGTGCGCGAACGCGACGCTGGCGCCCGGCGCGGCCTGCAGCGTCACCGTCGCGGTGACGCCGCTGGTCGAGGGGCCGTTCACGGTCGCGGTGTCGGCGAATACCGGCGGCGCAAACGACGTCGCCTACACGGTGGCGCTGAACGGCTCCGCGGTCGTGGCACCGAAGAACACCGCCACTGCGAATCCGGCGCCCGCGGCCGCCTCGGGCGGCGGCGGGTGCACGATCCTGCGCGGCGAGGCCGCTGCGCCGGATGCGACGCTGGCGGCGCTGGCGATCTTCGCGCTGCTGTGGCGGCGCGCCCGCCGGCGCGTGCTGTCGTGATGCCGCTGCAGCTGCTGCTGGCGCCGGTGTGGGAGGAGGTGCTGTTTCGCGGCCTGCTGCAGGGACGCCTTGGCCGCTGGCGCGCCGGCGCCGCCCGCTGGAAAGGCATCACGCTGGCGAATGCGCTGACCGGCGCCGTGTTCGCCGCCGCGCATCTGCTCGCGCACCCGCCGGCGCTGGCGCCGGGGTTCTTCGCGGTGTCGCTGCTGCTGGGGATTGCGCGCGAGCGCAGCGGCGGGCTCGCGCTGCCGATCGCGCTGCACGCGGCATTCAACCTGCTGGGCTGGATCGCGCTCGCGCATCTGCCGCCGCTCGGCTGAGCCGCGGCGCGCGAGCCGGTCACAGGAACAGGTCCGGAATCAGATCGCGCGTGCCGGGCACGACCGCATAACGGTCGAAATCGGTGATGCCGCGCGCGCGCAGCACCGCCTCGTCGATGTGGAAGTTGCCGCTGTTCGCTGGATCGGCTCCGTCGGCCGTCAGAATCGCGTGTGCGGCATCGGCCAGGATCTGCGGCGTTCGGCAGCGGGCCGTATCGATGCCGGGAATCATCTGCAACGCAGCGGTGCGGATCACCGTCGCCGGCCACAGCGCATTGACCGCGATCCCGTGCCGACGGAATTCGGCGGCATGGCCGAGCACGCACAGGCTCATCCCGTACTTCGCGATCGTATAGGCGACGTGCGGCGCGAACCACTTCGGATCCAGGTTCAGCGGCGGCGACAGCGTCAGCACCTGCGGATTGCGGCCCGCGCGCGCCGACGCGATCAGCGCCGGCAGGCAGGCCTGGGTCGTCAGGTAGGTGCCGCGCAGGTTCACGCCGAACATCAGGTCCACCCGCTTGATCGGCGTGTTCAGCGTGTCGGTCAGGCTGATCGCGCTGGCATTGTTGACGACGATGTCGATGCCGCCGAAGCGGTCGGTCGCGGCGGCGACTGCCGCCTGCACTGCGGCCTCGTCGCGAATGTCGGTGGCCACCGGCAGCGCGCGGCCGCCGGCGCGCTCGATCTCGGCTGCCGCGGTGTGGATCGTCCCCGGCAGCTTCGGGTGCTCGCTGACGCTCTTGGCGGCGATGACGACGTTCGCGCCGTCGCGCGCCGCGCGCAGCGCGATCGCCAGCCCGATGCCGCGCGACGCGCCGGTGACGAACAGCGTGCGGCCCGCGAGCGTCGAATCCGAATGCTTCACGTCGTGCTCCTTTCGGTCAAGTCAGGTATCCGGCAGATCGCGTCGGCGAGCAGCCGAGCCCAAACCCGGCACGCGCCGGTCGCCGGATGGAATCCGTCGCTGGCGATCAGCGTCCGGTCGCCTTCGATCGCCAGCGGAACGTGCCGCAGCGGCGCATCGGCGCGGTCGGACCGGCGACACCATGCGGCGAGCGAACGGTCGAGCACCCGCGCATGCGATCCGAGCACCCAGCGCAGCGGTTGCGGCAGCGCCGGCAATCGGTGCATCGGCGGCAGCCCGGACCAAAGCACCGCGCGCACGCCGTGGCGCTGGCGCAGCATCTCGGTCGCGCGCTCGACTGCAGCCAGGTACCGCTGCGGCGGGCGCAGCGCGGTCGTGTCGTTGACGCCGAACACGGCAATCGCAACGTCGAACGGCTCGTTGCCGAGCGGCGCGAGCAATGCCGGCGCATCGGCGGCCTCGGCGCCGGTCGCCGCCGCCAGCCGCCAGCGCAGCGGCGCGATCCCGCGCCGGCCGAGCTCGTCCGCGAGTTGTCCCGTCAGCGCATCGCACTGCATTGCGACTCCGACGCCGGCGGCCGACGAATCGCCGACGATCAGCAGGCGCAACGCGGCCGGCGCGTCGGCGCCACCGCCTTCGCGCTCGCCC
>DATLGW010000439.1:0-10433 GCA_035540315.1 Burkholderiaceae bacterium
GACCGGACTGCAGCGCGAGGTCTGCGAGCGCTGCGAGGGCCAGGGCCGCAGCGATGCGTCGCTGTTCTTCTGCCGCGAGAGCGCGAAGACGGCTTACTGCGTGAAGCGCGCGTTCAAGGGCGATCTGGAATGCCAGCCGCAGGACCGGCCGCCCGCGTATTCGCCGTGAACGAAAACCGCGTCAGCGCGAGCCGCGCCAGCGGCGCCATGCCAGTCGCGGCAACCTGACGAGAAATCCGGCGAACAGCCGCGAGTGCATCCAGGTCAGGAGCGCGTTGTCGCGCAGGTAGCGGAAGTGCGAGATGCCGCCCTCTGCCGCCGACAGGTACCGCACCGGCGCATCGACGCTGATCGGACGCACGCCGCGCCAGCACAAGCGCACGGCCGCCTCGACGTCGAAGTCGAACCGTCGCATCCAGCGCTGGCCTCGCATCGTCTCGATCAGCGGCTGGATCGGGTAGACGCGAAAACCGAACAGCGAATCGTCGATTCCCGACCACAGCGTCTCCAGGTTCGTCCACCAGTTCGAGATCCTGCGGCCGCGCACCCGCAGCGCGGGCGCTGACTCGTCGAACACCGGCCGGCCCAGCACCATCGCCTGCGGATCACGTTGCGAGATCGCCATGAATTCGCCGATCCGGAACGCCGGGTGCTGGCCGTCGGCGTCCATCACGAGCGCATGCGTGAAGCCGTCGGCGCGCGCAGCGATCAGCCCGTGCAGCACCGCCGCGCCCTTGCCGCGATTGCGCGGCAGCTTCAGCACCCGAACCTGGCTGTCGGCGTCCGCGAGCGCCTCGACCTCGCGCTCCGAGCCGTCGGTGCTGCCGTCGACGACGATCCATACCGGCGCCCAATGCGCTCGCGCGTCGAGAACGGTCTGCGCCAACAGGCGTCCGCTGTCGTACGAAGGAATCAGCACCAGGTGCGTGCGCGAAGGCGCACTGCGCGCGACCGTCATCGCCGCTCGCTCAGGCGCGCGTCTGCGCGATCTGCCGCGCGCCGGCCGCATGCGGGGCGGGCGCCGCGGCCGGCAGCGGCGGCCGGCCGAGCTCGTGCTCGAACTGCGCGCGCACCGTCGCGACGATCTCCTCGACGCTGCCCTGCGGCTGCACGCGCGGGCCCAGCCGCACCCGGTAGCGCACCGGAAACGCGGGCTTGCGCCACAGCGGCCATCCCTTGCCGAGGAACCCCGATTCGGTCTCGATGATCACCAGCTGGATCGGCACCTGCGCCTGCTTGGCGATCAGTGCGAACGCGCCGCGCAGCCGATCGATCGGCGGCTCGATCGTGCGCGTGCCTTCGGGGAAGATCAGCAGATGGCCGCCGACGCGCAGATCCTCGATCGAGCGCCGGATCATCGAGCGCAGCGAATCGTTGCGGATGTAGCCGAGCGCGCGTGCGCCGGGCCCCAGGAACAGGTTCGACGACAGTCCGGCCTTCATGATGCACGACGCGTTCGGCAGCCGCGAGATCACCATCACCGCGTCGAGCAGGCTCGGATGGTTCGGCACGATGACCAGCGCGTGCTCGCGCTGCAGCGCGTCGAGCGCCGCCGTGTCGGCGTCGACCAGCCCCATCGCGCGCAACGCCCGCAGGTACGCATCGAACGTGGACGCTGCGACGCGACGCGCGAACCGGCGGCGCGCGGCAGGCCGCATCCACGGCAGCCGCACGTACATGTAGGCGGTCGCTGCGAGCAGCATCACGCCCAGCAACGCGAGCCCGGCGAAATGTGCGACGTAGCCGAGCGGAGGCACCAGCCGTGTCAGCAGGCCGCCTGCGGCGCGGCGCGGCGAGGCGCTCATGGCCGCGAGCGCCCGAAGATGTACGCGAATCCGACGCCGGCGCTGACGAACGAGCGCCTGCGCACCAGCGGGCTGTCCTCGAACGCCGCGCCGCGCAGCGCGTCGGCCCGCACGAACGCGCCGACCCACCAGTCGCCGAATCGCCGGCTCGCCGATACCGTCGACATCAGTCCCGAATAGCCCGCACTTGCCCGGTACGCAGGCCGCTGCGGCAGCGCCTGCTCGGGCGGAACGCCGTAGAAGTAGTCATGGTACTGCCGGTCGCCGAACATCGGGCCGACCGTCACGCGGACGTCCCAACCGGTGGCCGGGCTGGGCCATTGCAGCCGCAGGTTCGGCGTCAGGTTCCAGCCGCGATGCACCGGCAGGAATCGGTCGCCGACCGAGTAGACCGCGCGCAGCGAGACGCGCGCATACAGCGCCTTGGCGTCGGGGCCCGGTGCGCCCGCAACCCGGTACGACAGCTCCGGGCCGAGCTCGAGCGTCGGGCGCAGGCGCGGCATGCCCAGCCGCGCCGGGTTGCGATCGGTGCGCAGCGCCGGGTGGGCGTCCAGGCTCAGATCCAGATCGAGCCGATCGCGATCGAACAGCAACGCCCGCAGACCCTCGCGATCCAGTCGCAGGAACTCGCCGCGATAGCGCAAGTACACGATCGGCAGCAGGTAACCGTGGTTGACGTCGGCGCCGCGGTAGTCGGGCGCCCGCAGCACGCCCGCGCCCAGGCCCCACTCCCAAACCGGCGGCGCGGCCTTCGCGACCGCAGTGCCGCTGCAGCCCGCTGCCACGGCGAGCGCGGCCGCGGTGGCGATCCGACGCGCCCGTCGCAGCGGCAACCACGGCATGCGCGAGACGATCAGCGCATCGACGATGCGGACCCGTCCGGCTCGCTGCCGGGGCGCCCGCGCAGCGCCGCAAGCTCCTGCTCGCTGATGTAGTCGAACAGCGTGACGACCCGTCCGACGCCGCCGGTACGGCTGGCCGCGTCGGCCGCCAGCGCCGCTTCCTGCTCGGTGACCAGACCCATCAGATAGACGGTCCGATCCTGCGTCGTCACGCGAATCGCGGCGATGTCGAGCGTCTTCTGTTGCAGCATCGAAGCCCTGACTCGCGCGGTGACGGTCGTATCGTGCAGCCCGCTCGGTAGCGAGGTTCCCTGCAGTACCTGGATCTCGTTGTGCACCGCGCGGACCTTGTCGATCCCCGCGGCCACGCGCGCAGCCTGCTCGCGGCTGCGCTCGTCGGGCGCCAGTCCCGTCAGCAGCATCCGGCCGTTGAACACCGTGACGTACGCATAGGCCAGGTCGGTGCCCGGCAGCACTTCCTTGACGCGCTGCGTCGCGCGGACCTGCAGCGCCTGATCGTCGACGATCGCTGCTGCCGGCCGGCGATCGGCGACCACCGCAGCGCCGGCGACGATGCCGGTCACCGCCAGCGGCGCGCAGGCGGCCACGCCCGCCGCGATCGACACCAGCGCTGCCATCAGCGCAGTTGCGCGCAGCCGCATGAGCACCTCCCTCGATTGCTGCCCGATTATAAGGACATTCGGACCCGCCCTCGCCTGCGTAATGTCCGCGATTCGCCGCGCGCCTGCCCGGGCCCCGGCGGCCGCTAGAATTCCGGGGACAAAGCATTGGAGGGACGGGCGACAAATGCTCGAGAAATGCGACGTGCTGGTCATCGGCGGCGGTCCGGCCGGCTCGACCGTGTCGACGCTGCTGGCGCGGCGAGGATTTTCGGTGACGGTGCTCGAGAAGGACGTGCACCCGCGGTTCCACATCGGCGAATCGCTGTTGCCGGCGAACCTGCCGATCCTTCACGAGCTCGGCGTGGCCGACGAAGTCGAGGCGATCGGCATGCGCAAGTGGGGGATCGAGTTCGTCTCCCCCGCGCACTCGACCACGTCGCTGCTGGAATTCGCCGATGCGTGGGACAAGTCGCTGAACTACTCGTACCAGGTGCGCCGCTCCGAGTTCGACGAGCTGCTGCTGCGCAACGCGCAGCGCAACGGCGTGCAGGTGCTCGAGGGCGAGCGGGCGCTCGCCGTCGAGTTCGACGACGCCGACGATGCCGACGGCGGCACGCCGGTGCGCGTGACCAGCGCCTGCGGCGATTCCCGTCGGCACTGGCAGGCGCGCTTCCTGGTCGACGCGTCGGGTCGCGACACGTTCCTCGCGAACCGCTTCAAGTGCAAGCTGAAGAACCGCAAGCACAACAGCTCGGCGCTGTTCGCGCACTTCGAAGGGGTCGAGCGGCTTCCGGGGCGGCTCGAGGGCAACATCAGCATCTTCTGGTTCGAGCACGGCTGGTTCTGGCTGATCCCGCTGCACGACGGCATCACGAGCATCGGCGCGGTCTGCTGGCCGTACTACCTGAAGTCGCGCAAGGGCAGTGTCGAGCAGTTCCTGCTGCAGACGATCGCGTCGTGCCCGGCGCTGGCGCAGCGCACCCGCAATGCGCGCATCGCCGGGCACGTGCAGGCGACCGGCAACTACTCGTACAGCAGCACGCACTCGTACGGCCGGCGCTACGTGATGATCGGCGATGCGTACGCGTTCATCGACCCGGTTTTCTCCTCGGGCGTTTACCTGGCGATGAGCAGTGCCGCAATCGGGGCCGACGCGATCGAGACCTGCCTGAATCGTCCGGCGGACGCCGCTGCCGCGCTCGCGCGCTTCGACCGCGAAGTGCGCCGCGGACCGCGCGAGTTCTCGTGGTTCATCTACCGGGTCACGAACCCGACGATGCGCGAGCTGTTCATGGCGCCGCGCAACGTGCTGCGCACCAAGGAGGCGCTGCTGGGGCTGCTGGCGGGACACATCCACGGCACCGGCGCCGCGATGCGCGCGGCGCTGCTGGCATTCAAGGCCGTCTATTACGCGACGTCGCTCGCGAACCTGCGCCGCACGATTGCCGCCTGGCGGCGGCGCAAGGCCAATATCCGCGACGACCGGCTGCCTGAGTCGAGCTGATCCCGGCGCCCGCCGCGCCTGCGGGCCCGCTGCCGAGCGGCGCGGCCGCGGCGGCTGGGTACGGTTCGTGCTTTTCGAGAGTCTGGCGGCAGCCGACGCTCCCGCTCCCGGTCAAGTGAGGCTGTGCTTGCCGCGAGCGCTGTGCGGCCGGTCCGCGAAGCATTCGACCTCAACCTGTGGAGCCTGTGATGAAAGACCTGAAAGCCCGCGTGGCGCTGATCCTGCTGGCGACGTTCGTCCTCTCGGCATGCAACACGATGCAAGGCGCCGGCCGCGACGTCGAGCGTGCCGGCGAAAAAGTTCAGGACGCCGCGCAGCGCAATCGTTGATCGGCACCGACCGGATGCCGGCGCCGCGCGTCGCCGGCATTCGTCGCGCTCCTGGAGCTCAGTTCGCGCGTCCGGGTTCGGGCTTCCCCTGCGCCGGCATCGCGTAGGCCGGGAGCCGTTCCGGATCCTGGCCGGTTGCCTTCGCGTAGATCGGCAACAGCGCGGGCAGCCGCGCCTCGATGTCGCGGATCCGCGCGTTGTAGGCCGGGTGCGTGAGCAACCACGCGGGCAGACCCTGCGTGTTCGAGACCTTTTGCCAGAACGACAGCGCCGCGCGCGGATCGAAGCCCGCGCGCGCCGCCAGCTCGAGTCCGACGCCGTCGGCGTCGGACTCGTCGTCGTTCGTGTACTTCAGGATCAGCAGCTTGTTGCCGTCGGTCGCCGGCTGCGGAACCGAGTCGCCGTAGCCGAGGAACGGCGCGAACACGGCCGAGTTCAGCAGCAGCCAGTCGGCGGGGCGAGCCCGCCCGACGCGCTCGCGCGCATGCTCCTGCAACGCATGCGCGATCTCGTGCGCGATCGCGAACGCCAGCTCGTCGTCGTTGAGCCGCAACGCGTCGATGATTCCGGTGAACACCGCGATCTTGCCGCCGGGCATGCACAGCACGTTCAAGTGCCGCGATCCGATCAGGTTGACTTCCCATTTCCACTGCGAAGCGCGGCGGTTGTACGACGGCGCGCGCTCGATCAGCCGTTCGGCGATCGCGCGCACGCGATGCAGCGGCGGATGTTCTTCGGGCGCCAGCGCGCGGTGCCGTGCCGCGCTCGACACGAGGTCGCGGTACTGCTGGATGGCCGCCGATTCGATCTCCTCGACCGGCGCCAGCGGCAGCCCGCGCGACGACGTGCCGGTTGCGGACTCCTTTGCGGCCTGTCCGAAGGCCAGCGCCGGTAACAGGCCGGCCAGCACGGCCGCGAACAAGCTGCTGCGCATTACGAATCCCCCAACGAGTCCAGACGATCGGACGGCGCCGTTGCGGCGCCGCCGGGCGCGCTCGCGCGAACGAGCGGCTGCGCGAGCCGTGCGCGATTGCGCAGGACCCGCGTCGCCGCGTAAGTGTAGGAAATTCGGGCGGATTCGCGAAATGTGCAGCGGCCGCGTCGCCTACAGCCGACGCTTCAGAAGGTCCTTGCCCTTCTTGACCAGCTGTCCGTACTGCTGGCCGACTTCGTCGAAGAACGCCGCCGCATCCTGATCGCCCGACTTGCGGGCGTCCTCGGAATACTGCTTGACCGTGTCGGCGCCCTGCGCCGCGTGGTAGACGACGCTGATCAGGTCGTAGTCCTTGTCCTTCATCTGCGTGTTCGCCATCGTTTGCACTCCTTCGGGTTGACGCGCGCCGGCGCCCGCGGCATCCGGCGTTGTGCCGCGTGAACCCAAAGCGGGATGCATCATTCGTACCCGCGAAACGGCACTTACTGCTCCACCACGCCGCGGATCAAAGCATCGGGTGCGCGGATCAGCGTGCCGCCCCGCGACGCGACCTTGCCCTTGACCGCGCCGCGGATCTCGACGATGCCGCGGTTGATCACGTCGCCGCCGACGGTGCCCTCGATGACCGCATGTCCGCCGGGTTCGACGCTGAGGTCGCCGACGCACTCGCCCGTCAGCCGCAGCGAGCCGCCGGACACGACGCGGATCGAGCCGCCGAGCAGCCCCGAGAACTCGAGCGACTCGTCGACGGCGAGATCGCCGTCGAGCTTGCGGTTGTCCTGTCTCATCGCGACGTTTCCTTCTCCAGCACGTCGATCAGGACCTGGGCGGCGCGCTCGCACTGCGTCGTGTCGACGTCCAGATGCGTGACTGCGCGAATCGTGCGGCGATCGAACGGCCACAGCAGCACACCCGCCTCCCGCGCGCGTGCGACGACCTGTGCCGCATCGGGTCCGCCGTCCGCGATTTCGAACACGACGATGTTGGTCTGCACGGTCTGCGGGTCGATCCGGTAACCCCGGCATTCAGCGAGCCGCTGCGCGAACAGCCGCGCGTTGCGGTGATCGTCGGCCAGCCGATCGACGTGATGATCGAGCGCGTACAGTCCCGCGGCCGCATAGAACCCCACCTGGCGCATTGCCCCGCCCAGCATTCTGCGGTGCCGGACCGCACTAGCGATCAGCGTGCGCGGGCCGGCCAGCAGCGTTCCCCCGGGACAGCCCAGTCCCTTGGACAACGCGACCGACACCAGATCGAACGGCGCGGCGAGCTCGCGCACGGCAGTCCCGGAAGCGACCGCCGCGTTCCACAGCCGGGCGCCGTCCAGGTAGCTGGCAATCCCGCGCTCGCGCGCCAGCGCGCAGATCTGCTCGACGTCGCGCTGCGGAAACACCCGACCGCCCGAGCGGTTGTGCGTGTTCTCGATCTCGACCAGCGTGGTCGGCGGGTAAACGACGTGCGCCCGCGGCTTGATCGCTGCGGCGAACTGATCGGCAGAAAACACCCCCGCCGCGCCGATCTCGGTCAGCTGTACGCCCGCGTTGGCTCCCGAGCCGCCGGTCTCGTGCCAGACCGCATGCGATTCGCGGCTGACGATCACGTCGTCGCCCGGGTGCGTGAGCACGCGCAGCGCGACCTGGTTCGCCATCGTCCCCGACGGCAGCCACAGCGCGTCTTCCTTGCCCAGCAGCGAAGCCACCCGCCGCTGCAGCGCATTCATCGGCTCGTCCTCGCCGTATTGATCGTCTCCGACCGGCGCCGCGGCGATCGCGGCGCGCATGCCGGCGGTCGGGCGCGTGACGGTGTCTGAGCGCAGGTCGATTGCCGGCGCGGGCGAATTCGTCATCGGGAATCCCTTCGAGGCGACGCCGCGGTGTCGGCGCCGTCGCCGATGCTAGGCAAGAAGGTCGGTCAGATCAAGGGGCGTGCGAGGCGCGCCGGCCCCATCAGCCGGCATGCCTGGGCCGAGCGCTGGCACAGCGCTTGCCACATCACGGACAGGATTCCACCTGTTCGACCGGATGGACAACAATGCCGACTGCAACGGGTTGACGCTCTCGCGGCGGCGATTGATTGCCGGAGCGGCATTCGGCCTCGTCTGCGGATGCGGACGGGCGCTTGCGGCACCGGCGGGCGCCGAGGCGAACCCGGTTGAAGTAAAGCCCCAGGTCCTCAAGCCCGGGCAGCCGTTGCGCTTCGACCCGTCGCTGGTCGAAGCCGATTTCTGGGAACGGCCGCGGATGCTCGATCTGGTCCGGATCCAGACTGCCGAGCGCGTGCGGGTCGTGTACTGGGTCGATGGCGAGGTGCTCGACGATGCCTATCAGCAGTTGTGCCACCTGCTGCGCGATGTGCGCGTGAACCGCAGCGCGCGGATGGATCCTGCGCTGCTCGACACGCTGTGGGCGTCGCAGGCGTTCGTCGCGCGCTTCGGCATCGAACGTCCGCTGGAGGTGCTCTCGGCCTACCGAACCGTGTCCACGAACCGCAAGGTCGGCGGCGCAGAGGGCTCGCTGCATACGCGAGGCCGTGCGGTCGATTACCGCATACCGGGACTGCGCCCGTCGCAGCTCGCGCAGCTCGTGCGCGGCTTTCGCACCGGCGGCGTCGGCTTCTACGGCCGGCGCAGCGGCGGCTGGGTCCACGCCGACACGGGCGATCCCCGGAGCTGGCGCGGCTGACCGCAAACGCCGCGGGCAGCGCCCGCGGCGCGAGCTCCGCGCGGCTGGCAAAGCATCCGTCTCCCTGCTACTGTGTCGACTGCCACTGCGCCGGTCACGCGCTCACGCATCTGGCCGCGCGCCGCTTAGCGAACAAGGGAGCGGGTCCATTGTCGAAGGCCGTTGCGCGGAGCGAGGCGGGTCAGCATGCGCGCGTCGCCGAATTGGCCGACGCCGTGCGCGCCCGCGACGACTTCCTCGCGATTGCCGTCCACGACCTGCGCAACCCGATGCATGCGCTGTCGTTGCAGCTCGCGGCGATCCAGCGGCTCGCCGAGCTCAAGCAGCAAGCCGAGATCGTGCAGCTGGCGACGCGCGCCACGCGCGCGATCGATGCGTACATCCGGCGCGCGAACGTGCTGCTCGACGTGTCGCGGCTGAACGCCGGGCTGCACCGGCTGCAACTGTCGCAGGTCGATCTGGCCGAAGTGCTGCGCGATGCGATCGAGTTCCACCGCGCCGAAGCCGATTTCCACCGCGTCCGTATCGAAACCGCGTTCCCTGACCGGATCGAGGGCCGCTGGGACCGGGCGGCGATCGAGCAGATCGTCGACAACCTGCTGCTGAACGCGATCAAGTACGGTGCCGGCCGCCCGGTCAGGATCCAGGCCGTGACAGACCCCGCCGGCGTGCAGCTGGTGTTTCGCGACCGCGGGCACGGCATGCCGAAGGCCGACCAGGAACGCGTGTTCGCGAAGTTCGAGCGAGCAGTGCGCGGCCGGCGGCTCGGAGACGGCTTCGGGCTGGGACTGTGGATCGTCCGCCAGCTGGTCGAAGCGCATTGCGGCACGATCCGCATCGACAGCGCCGCCGGCCGCGGCTCGTCGTTCATCGTGCAGTTGCCCACCGATCCCGCAAACTCATCATCGGCCCACAGATGACGAACAAACCGAGCGGCCAGCGCCACCTCGAGCGCTTCCCGACCCATGTCCCCGGCCTCGACACGATTCTCGGCGGCGGACTGTTCGCCGGCGGCGTCTACTTCGTCCAGGGCGCCCCGGGCGTCGGCAAGACGACGCTGGCGAATCAGATCTGCTTTCGCCACGTCGCCTCCGGCGGCCGCGCCGTCTACGCGACGCTGCTGACCGAATCGCACGATCGGCTGCTGCAGCACCTGCGGCGGCAATCGTTCTTCGCCGCCGACGCGATCGCGACGTCGCTGTTCTACGTGAGCGCGTTTCGCCATCTGGAGAACGCCGGACTGAAGGGCCTGGTCGAGCTGATCCAGCGCGAGGTCACGACCCGGCAGGCCACGCTGCTCGTGCTCGACGGTTTGATGCTCGCGGTCGAGAGTGTCGACAGCGACCGGGAGCTGCGGCTGTTCGTGCACGAGGTGCAGACGCTGGCCACGATGATCGGCTGCACCGTGCTGCTGCTGACCAGCGGCAGCCGCACCGTGCCGCGCGCCGAACAGACGATGGTCGAAGGCATTCTCGAGCTCGAGGACAGGCTGGTCGGCTCGCGCAGCGAACGCCAGATCCAGATCCGCAAGTTCCGGGGCGGCCGGGTCGAACGCGGCACGCACGCGTTCTGCATCACCGACGACGGCATCGAGATCTACCCGCGACTCGAGTCCCGCATCGACCGTGGTGGACCGCCGGTTGCGAGCGCCGGCGAGCCGCTCGCAACCGGCGGTCCACCACGGTCGATGCGGGACTCGAGTCGCGGGTAGATCT
>DATLGW010000440.1:0-1502 GCA_035540315.1 Burkholderiaceae bacterium
GATTCCGGCGGCAGCATCGGCCACGGCGCCCGGAGGCAGCGTTGCCGGACGAATGGTCGTCGCGCCGGCGCGACCGGCGCCCCGATCGGGCTGGTGCGCTGTCGCGCTCGCATGCTACCGTCGGCGCAATGCGAACCGCCCGTTCGGATTGATGCAACACCCGACCGACGCAGACGAGGCCGATATCTCGTGCCGCGCGCGCCGGCGCTGGCTCGGCGCCGGCGCCGTGGGCCTTGGCGCGCTGCTGTGCGGTTGCGCGTCGCGTCGCGCGCCGATCGCTCGGTTGCCGCAGTCCGCGCCCCCGGCTCGCGCGGCGCGCGGCGGCGGGCTGCCCGACCTGTTCGACGCGTCGCTGCTCGATCCCGATTTCTGGGTCAAGCCGCGCACGCTCGATCTGGTGCGCCCGCAGACGAACGAACGCGTGAACGTGCTGTATTGGGCCGACGGGCATCTGTGGCCCGACGGCTACGATCGGCTGTGCCATCTGCTGCGCGACGTGCAGGCGAACCGCAGCACCCGCATCGATGCCGAGCTGCTCGATACGCTGTGGGCGGCGCAGGCATTCGTCGGCCGCTACGGGATCCGGCAGCCGCTGGAAGTGCTGTCGGGTTACCGGACGCCGGCGACGAACCGGCGCGCCGGTGCGGTGTCAGGTTCGCTGCACACGGAGGGGCGCGCAGCCGATTTCCGGATGAGCGGCATTCATCCGCAGGTGCTGGGCGAGCTGGTTCGCGGCTTGCGCAGCGGCGGCGTCGGCTTCTATCACCGCGAGTCGCCGTCGGGCGGCTGGATCCACGTCGACACCGGCGGAGAGCGCAGCTGGGCCGGCTGAGGCGCGCGCGTCAGTCCCGGCCGGACAGCTCGAGCACCGCCGCGTCGATCAGTGCGCGGGCGATGCTGATTCGCGGCGGCAGCTGCGGCAATGCCTGCAGGTCGAACCACTGCGCGTCTGCAAGCTCGGCCGGGTCGTGGCGCAGCTCGCCGCCGGCGTACTCCGCGCGGAATGCGATCATCAGCGAGTTCGGGAACGGCCAGCTCTGGCTTCCGAAATAGCGCAGCTCCTTGACCTCGACGTTGACTTCCTCGCGCACTTCCCGCGCGATCGCCTCCTCGATCGTCTCGCCTGCTTCCAGGAATCCGGCGAGCGCGCTGTAGCGCCCGGCCGGGAAGTTCACGCCCCGCCCGAGCAGCAGCTGGCGGCCGCGCGTGACCAGCACCATCATCGCCGGAGAGATCCGCGGATAGACGCTCAGGCCGCAGCCCGGGCAGCGCTTGGCGCGTTCGCCGGGCGCAGGCTCGGTCGCGGTGCCGCAAGCGCCGCAGAAGCGGTGCGTGCGGTCCCACTCGAGCAGCTGCACCGCGCGCATCGCGATCGCCAGCGTCTCGTCGTCGAGCACGCCGAACCAGCTGCGCAAGCCGGCGGCGCGGCAGCCTTGCGGCAACGCGTCGGCGGCGAAGTCGTCGGCCAGCGCGACGGCCAGATGGGCGGTGCCGCGGTGGCG
>DATLGW010000441.1:0-2483 GCA_035540315.1 Burkholderiaceae bacterium
CGCCCGAGATCGTTGCGGCCGCGCACGCCGGCGAGCCGACCGCGGCCCGCGCGGTCGCAGCGTTCGTCGAGTTGCTGGCCGCATACGCCGGCGATCTGGCGCTGGTGTTCAATGCCGCCGGCGGCGTGACGATCGGCGGCGGCATTGAACACCAGCGCCAGATCGCCGGCGTATGCGGCCAGCAACTCGACGAACGCTGCGACCGCGCGGGCCGCGGTCGGCTCGCCGGCGTGCGCGGCCGCAACGATCTCGGGCGCGGCGAGCCGGGCGCTGCCGGGGGCCCGCTGCGCGAGCAGGAACTCGTGGATCAGCTCCAGCCCCCGGCCCGACACCAACCGCTCCCAGGACACGCGGCGGTAGCGCTGCCGCGCGAAATCGAGCAGCGCGTCCTCGAACGCGTTCTCGGGCGCGAAGCTGGCATGGCCGCCCTCGCTGGCGATCGTCATCCAGCCGCGCTCTGCAGCATGCGCCAGCGCGGCCACCCCCAGCCCGGTTCCAGGCCCGACGACCAGCCGCAGGCCCAGCGGATCGACGACCGGCGCGCGCGCCGCCGCGATCCGCACGACGTCGGCGTCGGCCAGCAGCGGCAGCACCCACGCCAGCGCCGCAAAATCGTTCAGCAGCACGACCCGCTCGACCCCGAGCGCAGCGGCGAGCCGACCCTCGTGGATCAGCCAGTCGGCGTTCGTCATCTCGATGTGATCGCCGCGAACCTGTCCGGCGGCCGCGATCGACGCGCCGTCGGGGCGCGCACCGGCGCCGTGCAACGCCAGAAAGCCGCTGCATGCGCTCTCGAGGTCGGGATAGTCGGCGCGCGGCATCCGCACCGGTTCGCCGATCAGCACGGTGCCGCGCGCGAGCCCGAAGCGTGCGAACGTGCCGCCGATGTCGGCGACCAGCACCAGCGGTTCGGCGCCGGCCTTTTTCCGCGTCGCCATCGGTCCGGGCGCCGCGTCAGCGCGCCGCCGCGCGCAGCGATTGCAGCAGCGTTGCGGTCGAGTGGCCGGCGCGGCGCTCGTCGCGGATCGTCTGCAGCAGCGCCAGCGAGTGGCGCGGCGACGCGATCCGCAGGTCGCCGGCGCCGGTGATCCGCGGGCCGACCGCAATCGTCGTGCCGTGGTGACGCTTGACCGACTCGAACATGTCCAGATCGGTGATGTCGTCGCCGAACGCGACCGGATGCGTGCCGGCGAACGGCACGCTCGCGAGCAGCGCATCGCAGCCGCGCGCCTTCGTCGCCTCGGCCGGCTTGACCTCGACGACCTGGCGCCCGCGCATCACCGTCCAGCGATCGGCATACGGCGACACCGCCTGGCGAACCTCGCGGTGCAGCACCTCGGCGCCGTCGTTGAGCAGACGGTGATGGACCGCGACGCCGAAGCCCTTGTCCTCGGCGAACGACGAGCCGAAGCGGCGGATGATCCGGTCGATCGATGCGCGCAGCGGCGCCGGCGCCGGCGCGACGTCGAGGCGGCGCACCGGCTGATCGGGCGCGGTCCGGATCTCGATGCCGTGCAGACCGACCGCGGCGCTGCGAAACGGCGCGAACAGCCGGTCGAGCGATTCGATCGAGCGGCCGGACACGAGCGCGATCGCGCCGCCGAGCGAATCCGACAGCTCGTTCAGCAATTGCACCAGCGCGGGCTCGACGACGACCGAATCCGGATGCGGCGCGAACTCGAGCAGCGTGCCGTCGACGTCCAGGAAAAGCGAGATCGGGCGAGCGATGTTTCGTTCCTGCCGATGGCTTTGCCGCTATTGTACGATTACGCGCCCCGGACGACGGGGACGACCCCGAGCCGCGGTCGGGTGGAACCGGAGACGACCCGCAGATGATTCGCCGAGCGCTCGAGCGCAGCCGCGGCCGCATGCCGCTGTATGCCGGGCTGGCCGCGGCCACGCCGCTGGCCGCGATGGCCGCGGGCGACGGCGATGCGGCGCTGACGCTGTTGTGGGTCGGCGCCTTGCTGCTGCTGGCGAAGCTCGCTTCGCTGGTCGAGCGGATCGGCCAGCCCGCCGTGCTCGGCGAGCTGCTCGCGGGCGTGCTGGTCGGCAACCTCGCGCTGATCGGGCTGGGGGTGTTCGAGCCGGCCAAGGCCGATCCGATCCTGCGCTTCCTGGCCGAGCTTGGCGTGGTGATCCTGCTGTTCCAGATCGGCCTGGAGTCGGACATCGCGACGATGCGCCGCGTCGGCGTGCGCGCGCTGCTGGTGGCGGTGGTCGGCGTGGTCGCGCCGTTCGCGCTCGGCACGCTGGTGGTCGGCCCGCTGCTGTTTCCGGGCAGCTCGTTCAACACGTACCTGTTCTTCGGCGCGACGCTGACCGCGACCAGCGTCGGCATCACCGCGCGCGTGTTCAAGGACATGGGGACGCTGCAGACGCCCGAGTCGCAGATCGTGCTCGGCGCCGCGGTCATCGACGACGTGATCGGCCTGATCATCCTGGCGGTGGTGACGATCGCCGACACCACCGCCAGGATGATC
>DATLGW010000442.1:0-1846 GCA_035540315.1 Burkholderiaceae bacterium
GATGATGACTGCGCTGTCGGCGTTCGCCGCGATTTTCGCCGCCACCGGCGGCGGCCCGGGCTCCTCGACCGAGATCCTGAACCTGTACGCGTACCGCACGTCGTTCTCGGAGCTGAACCTCGGCTACGGCGCATCGCTCGCGATGGTGCTGCTGTCGATCACGCTGGCGGCGTCTTACCTGATGTTCCGGCTGCGGAGGGCGAAGTGACGGCGTCGCCGCTGCGCATCGCGCTGCTGTGGATCGTCGCGGCGCTGCTGCTCGCCGTGTGGACGTTTCCGATCCTGTGGGGGCTGCTGACGTCGTTCAAGACCGAGCGCGACGTGCTCGCGTACCCGCCGGTGTTTTTCTTCGAGCCGACGCTGCAGAACTACCGCGACGTGCTGTTCGGCCGCGCGTCGATCGTGCCGAACCTGTGGTCGAGCCTGGTGGTGTCGACGTCCGCGACGTTGCTGACGATGCTGTTCGCGATCCCGGCTGCCTACGCGATGGCGCGGCTGAAGTTCCGCAACAAGCGCGCGACCGGCTTCTACGTGCTCGCGACCCAGATGCTGCCGCCGGTCGGGCTGATCATCCCGTACTACCTGGTGCTGCAGCGGATCGGCATGCTCGACACCTACAGCGGCCTGACGGCGATCTACCTGACGTTCTCGCTGCCGTTCGCGATCTGGCTGATGGTGACCTACTTCGAGGACATCCCGTTCGAGATGGAGGAAGCCGCGCTGCTCGACCGCGCCGGGCGCCTGCGCACGCTGTGGTACGTGATCCTGCCGCAGGTGCGCGGCGGCATCGCGGTGACGACGATTTTCGTGTTCCTGAACGCGTGGAACGAGTTCCTGTTCGCGGTCGTGCTCGCCGGCGCGAACGTGCGGCCGGTCACGGTCGCGATGTTCAACTTCATCTCGCTGGAGCAGACCCAGTGGGCGCGGCTGGCGGCCGCCGCGATGCTGGCGATGGCGCCGGTGATCCTGATCGGGCTGGCGGCGCAGCGGCACATCGTCAAGGGCCTGACGATCGGCGCAGTCAAGGGCGGGGGGCGCCGGTGAGCCGTTCGGGCAGCGTGCGGATCGAGGGCATCGTCAAGCGCCACGGCAGCTTCACCGCGCTGCACGGCGTCGACCTCGCGATCCGGCCGGGCGAGTTCTTCGCGCTGCTGGGGCCGTCGGGATCGGGCAAGACGACGACGTTGCGGATCCTCGCCGGGCTCGAGGCGGTCGACGCAGGCCGCGTGTGGCTCGACGACGAGGACGTCACGCACAAGGAGCCCGGCGAGCGCGACGTCGCGATGGTGTTCCAGAGTTATGCGCTGTATCCGCACATGACCGTGCGCGGCAACATCGGCTTTCCGCTGAAGATGATCGGGACGCCGGCCGCGCAGATCGACGCCGCGGTGCAGGATGCGGCCGCGAAAGTCGGAATCGACCACCTGCTCGAGCGGCGCCCGGGCCAGCTGTCGGGCGGCCAGCAGCAGCGCTGCGCGCTGGCGCGGGCGATCGTGCGCAAGCCGCGGATCTTCCTGCTCGACGAGCCGCTGTCGAACCTCGATGCGAAGCTGCGGGTCGAGACGCGGGCGGAGTTGCGCCGGCTGCAGCGGTCGCTCGGCGTGACTGCCGTCTACGTCACGCACGACCAGGAAGAGGCGATGACGGTGGCCGACCGGATGGCGATCTTCATGGAAGGTCGGATCGTTCAGATCGGCACGCCGCACGAGATCTTCCAGCGCCCCGCCAACGTCGAGGTCGCCGGTTTCATCGGCACGCCGCCGATGAACCTGATCCCGGGACGGCTGACCGGCGACGGCAGCGTGCGCATCGGCGAAGTCACGCTGCCGATCGGACGACCCGGGAC
>DATLGW010000443.1:0-3047 GCA_035540315.1 Burkholderiaceae bacterium
TCAGCCATTGCGGTCACCGCCACCGTGATGACGAGCGCACCGATCAGATGATTGCTGTCGGCCATCGAACCGGTCGCACCAATCACCAGCGGCGTGAACATCATCCATGCACCCAGTGCGCAGCTCGCAACCAGCGGCCACGGCACCGCCACGCCCCGGACCGACTCGCGCCACTGCTCGGCAGGCGACGCGTCGAAGCCGGTCGCCTGCGGCGCGGTCGCCTCGGGCGACGGCCCGCCCTGCAAGAACGTGCGCAGCAGCGGTCGGCCGGCGCGGCGTGCCTGCAGCAGGTACTGCCCCATCGCGATCACCTCGTCGATCGCCAACGGGATCATCAACAGCATTCCGGCGGCGGCGATCAGGCACAGCGTGCAGTACGTGCCGATCATGATCGGCTGGATGATGATGAAGAAGATGCTGATACCGCCCAGCGGCACGACCAGGATGAAGAAGAACGTCACCATCCACGGCATCGTCCGCCAGCGCGCCGCACCGCCCATCGCGCCCATCAGCGCCTCGAGCAGGTAGGCCGTTGCTCCCAGCCCGGCATCGGCGATCGGCCATGCACGCGACACCTCCGAGGTGATGATGAACTCGGTGCCGTTCATCGTGCCGGGCGTGGCGAAGAACGGTTCCCAGACGCGGTCGATGTGGCCCAGCTGATACGAGGCCAGGTAGCGCGCGATCAGAAATCCGAAGAATCCCAGCGCGATGATCGGCAGCCGCTGCAGCCAACTCGACGGCGAGTAGCTCCAGCCGGCCGGTACCGTGCTTCGGTCCATCATGCCCTCGTGACTCATGCCGGGCATCATCGGCACCAACACCGAGAACACGATCGCCAGCGCGCCGATTAGCGTGTCGTTCATGTAGGCCGCAGCACTGGGCGTCCAGAACACCAGCGGCGCGAACAGCAGCCAGAGGCCGACCGCCGTCGTGCCCCACTGCGCCCATTGCAGGCGCTTCGACAGCGACAGCGTGCCGAACACGATCAGCAGCAAGCCGCTCGCAACATCGCTCCAGCCGGTCAACGCGTTACGCAGCGCCGGATCCCACAGGCCGCGCTCGGCCGTCACGTCGCGGACCAATTGCGCCCCAGCCGCCTGCGCATCGAACAGCGCGAACTGCCATGGGCTGGTCAGCAGCCAAGCGCCCAGGGCAATCACCACCCAATGCACCCACAGCACCGATAGCCGCATCGCATCCATCTCGGCCATGTGCTCGTGCATCGGATCGGGCTGTTCGGCATGCCAGCGGGCACCCGGAGGGGCGCGATGCTCGCCGGCCGGCTCCACGATCCTGCCGGCGACGCGCGCGGAATCGAGCCGGTTCGCTCGATACCACTGCACGGGATCGGCCTGCAGCGATGCAACCATCGCCGGCAGCGTGTGCTGCAGACGATGCTTGGGCTCCCAGTCGAGCAGCGTGCGGGCCCGCGCGACGTCGAGCTCGTAGTGATCGTTCGCGATGCCGACCATCCAGGGCTTGATGAATGGTTCGCCGCCCACCACCTCGTCCTGCAGCCAGGCGCCGGCCTTGGCGACGGGCGGCGCGACTTGCCACGTGTTCCAGGCCTCGCCGTGGATCAGGCAGCCGATGTCGCGCTGCAACTGCCGGTAGCTGAGCGCTTCGGGCTCGCCCACGAGCAGCGGCAGCTCGGCCGGGAGCTGCGCGCGCCGCTGCACCAGCCGCTCGACCGCATCGGCGAGATCGTCGAGATGAACGAAGGATTGCCCGGTGTCCAGATCGCCCGAGTACAGACGGCTCTTCAGGCGCCGCTCGTAGATGCGGGCGATCTGGTGCGCAAGAAAAGGGTTGCTGCAAAGATCGTCGTAGACGCCGGCGGGGCGCAACAGCACGATCGGCACGTCGCCATGCTGCGCTCGCAGCAACTGCTCGGTCCTGATCTTCGATGCGCGATACGGCAATTTGGGATCGAGCGGCCGGCTCTCGTCGATGCGCTCACCCGGACGTCCGGCGGCATGCACGAGCATCGTGCTGGCAAAGATGAATTGTTCGACCGCGAATCGCGCCCGCAGCTCGAGCAGCAGCCGCTCGGTTCCCCGTACCGTGACCTCCTCGTATTTCGGGTTCGGCTCGCCCGTCAAGTCGAAGTACGCGGCCAGATGGACGACCGACGCGATGCGCGGCCCGTGCTCGACGCGCACGCGATCGAGGGCGGCGCGCACGCTATCGTCCGAAGCAACGTCGAGCTCGATCGAGCCTGCGGCCGGATGCCGATCCAGGCAGACCACGCGGTAGGAGGACGACAGCCGATCGACCAGCGCGCGGCCTATGAAGCCGCTGCTCCCGGTGATCAGCACGACCCCACCGTGGTGCAAGATCACCTCCGCGGGACGCGCGGCGCGGAGGCTCCGGCGCGAGATGCGGGCAAGGCCTGCGTCGCTATCGCAATGAAAGGCCGGACGCTCCCCACCCCGCCGAAGTAGGTCATTTACTTCCTCGCGGTGAGCACCGTTTGCGGGCCCGGCAACGGATGCGCAGTCACGTCGTCGAGGCCTGCCTCCCGGAGCATGCCGCGCAGCTCGTCGAACGTGTAAGCATCGCCGGCCGGCGTGGTGGCCAACATGATCAGACTGAATCTGGCAGCCATCGGTGGAGTCACGCGATCCTCGTTGGGCACGAACTCCAGGATCGCGATCCGCCCGCCGACATTCAGTGCGCGGGCTATCTTCTTCAGCAGCTCGACATTCGTCGGACGGTCGAAATGGTGCAGGAAGTTGGTGACGAGCGCCACGTCGAAGCCGGTGCCATAGTCTACTTCGAAGGCGTCGCCGGGCAGCGTCCGGTGGCGCGGTCCCACGCCCATCGCCTTGGCGTTCTCGGACGCGACCTCCAGTACCGCCGGCCAGTCGACCGCGACGATCTCCGCACTGCGATTACGTTGTGCGAGCACGATGCCGAAGATGCCATGCCCCGCGGCAATGTCGAGCACCCGCATCGGCACCCCCGAGTCGGCGTCCAGGATGGCAGCCATCGCCTGTGCCGCCGGCATCATCATCGGGACCATCGCCCGCGCGAACTCTACC
>DATLGW010000444.1:0-1835 GCA_035540315.1 Burkholderiaceae bacterium
GGGCGCGGCTGCTCGCGCGGCTGTTCGATCGGCAGTAGCTGCGGCGGCTTCGGGCCGCTCGCCGGTCATGCCGCGCTGCGCCCGGGCGCGCCGCGGCGGTAAACCGCGTGATCGAGCTGCTCGGCGGTTGCGAGCAGCGCGTCGAGCAGGCGCGCCGTGCGCTGCGAGCCGACCGACTCGTCGTGCAGCCAGTGGGCGAACGTCGTCAGGTAGATCGACGTCAGGGCGGTTTCCTCGAGCGCGCGGCGAACGAACGTCGCGTCCCGGTGCGCGGCCTCGCGGATCCACTGCACGGTGCGGCTGACCCGAAGCAGCCCCGGGATCTGCACGTGCAGATGCCCGGGCTCGAGCTTGCCGCAGATCATCTGGCGCGTGACCGCGCGGTGCGGTGCCAGCGCGGTCAGCCAGCTCCAGATCAGCCGCTGCAGCCGCTGGCGCGACGTCAGTGCCAGAAAGCCCGGCTGCTCGGCCTCGCGCAGCATCGCCGCGTCGGCGCGGTCGAACCATGCATCGACCAGGTCCTCCTTCTCGCGGAAATGCGCGCGCAGCGCATCGAGCGTGATCCCGAGCGCGTCGGCGACCTGATGCAGCCGCAGCGCCTCCCAGGAGCTGCGGCCGGCGATCTCGAGCGCGGCGTCGACGATGCGGTCGGGAATGGTCATCCGCGAACGTTACCGCAACGGCGCCGTGCGCGCAGCGTTCGCTGAAGCGCGCGGATCGCTGCGGGTTGACGGGCCGCGCGAACGGGGGCAAGAATTCCTGTCCCCAACCCACTGACGACACGGAGACTCGATGAAGCGCGAAGCAACGGCAGTCTGGCGCGGCGACGGCCCCAACGGAAGCGGCGAGCTCTCGACGCAGAGCGGGGCGCTGAAGGGTCTTCCCTACAGTGCGAACTGGCGGTTCCAGAACGAGGACGGCAAGGCCGGCACGAATCCGGAGGAGCTGATCGGCGCAGCGCATGCCGGCTGCTTTTCGATGGCGCTCGCGTTTGCGCTCGGGCGCGAGGGGCTCAAGGCTGACGAGCTTCGCACCAGCGCGAAGGTCGATCTGCAAAAAGGCGATGCCGGCTGGTCGATCAAGGGAATCGAGCTGACGCTGCAGGCGCGGATCCCGGGCATCTCGCCCGAGAAGTTTCAGGAGCTCGCGCAGGGAGCGAAGGCCGGCTGTCCGGTGTCGCGGGCGCTGGGTGCGGTTCCGATCACGCTGAACGCGACGCTCGCTTGAGCGCGCCCGCCGACGCCGGGCGGGTTTGCGGCGGCGCTTCGCGGTCGCCGAGCGGGCGGCGGGCGCTGCTGCGCGTGCTGCCGGCCGGCGTGGCCGCTGCCGCGATGGCCGGCTGCGTGCCGGCACAGCAGTTCGCGGGCCGGTTCTCGAGTCCGGCCGCTGCGCGGGCGCCGGACGTGCTGTTCGTGCCGACGCCGCCGGACGTCATCGACGCGATGCTGCGGGTCGCGCAGGTCGGCCCGAACGACGTGCTGTACGACCTGGGCTCGGGCGACGGCCGAATACCGATCGCCGCGGCGCAGCGTCACGGGACCCGGGCGATCGGCATCGACATCGATCCGGAGCGAATCCGCGAGGCGAATGCGAATGCCCGTCGCGCCGGCGTCTCCGACCGTGTCCGCTTCATCGAGGGCGACCTGTTCGAGATGGACTTGTCCGAGGCCACGGTGATCACGTTGTACCTGCTGCCGCGGTTGAACCTGAAGCTGCGGCCGCGACTGCTGCAGCTCAAGCCGGGAACGCGGATCGTCTCTCACGCGTTCGACATGGGCGATTGGGCGCCGGAGCGCTATCTCGACGTCGGTGGTCGCGCCGTTTACTTCTGGACC
>DATLGW010000445.1:0-4969 GCA_035540315.1 Burkholderiaceae bacterium
ATGCAGCAGTTCGCGCGCAACCCGAACGCCGATCCCGATTTCTGGAAACCCGCGCCATTGCTGGCCCGATTGGCGTCTGAGGGCAAGTCGTTCAATCAGCGGTGACGCGCCGCGCGACGGCACCGGCGTCCATCTCGAGAGGAAGTGAACCATGCGTGAAGCAGTGATCGTCTCCACCGCCCGCACCGGACTGGCGAAGTCCTGGCGCGGCGCACTGAACATGACCCACGGCGCGACGATGGGCGGGCACGTCGTGAAGGCGGCGCTCGAGCGCGCGAAGATCGAACCCGGCCAAGTCGAGGACGTGATCATGGGTTGCGCGAACCCCGAGGGTGCGACCGGGAGCAACATCGCCCGCCAGGTCGCGCTGCGCGCCGGCCTGCCGGTCACCGTCAGCGGCATGACCGTCAATCGCTTCTGCTCGTCGGGGCTGCAGACGATCGCGCTGGCCGCGCAACGGGTGATGACCGGCGAAGGCGACATCTTCGTGGCCGGCGGCGTCGAGTCGATCTCGCTGGTGCAGAACGAGATGAACAAGAGTTCGCTGATCGATCCGTGGCTCAAGGAGCACAAGCCAGAGGTCTATTGGCCGATGCTGCAGACCGCCGAGATGGTCGCGAAGCGCTACAACATTCCGCGCGAGGCGCAGGACCGCTACGGCGTGCAGAGCCAGCAGCGTGCGTCGGCTGCGGCCGAGGCCGGACGCACCCGCGACGAGATGGTGCCGATCACGACGACGATGAAAGTGGTCGACAAGCAGACGGGACTCGAGACGGTCAAGCAGGTCACGCTCGGCCGCGACGAGGGCCTGCGTCCGGACACGACGTACGAGGGCGTGTCTCAGATCAAGCCGGCGATCGAGGGTGGCGTGATCTCCGCCGGCAACGCCAGCCAGTTCTCCGACGGAGCCGGCGCCTGCGTCGTGATGGAGGCCAAGCTCGCCGAGCGCCGCGGGCTGCAGCCGCTCGGAATCTTCCGCGGCTTCGCCGTCGCCGGCTGCGAGCCCGACGAGATGGGAATCGGCCCGGTGTTCGCGGTGCCCAAGCTGCTGCAGCGCCACGGGTTGAAGGTCGCGGACATCGATCTGTGGGAGCTCAACGAGGCGTTCGCAGTGCAGGTGATCTACTGCCGCGACCGGCTCGGCATCGACAACGACAAGCTCAACGTCAACGGCGGCGCGATCGCGGTCGGGCACCCGTACGGGGTGTCGGGCCAGCGGCTGACCGGGCATGCGCTGATCGAGGGCAAGCGGCGGGGGGCGAAACGCGTGGTCGTCACGATGTGCATCGGCGGCGGGATGGGAGCTGCCGGTTTGTTCGAGGTCGCTTGATCCTCGTGCGATGGGCCGGCGGGCATCCCGCGCGCTCGGCGCGCGGGACGCCCACCGTCCCCCGGTGCGCTTAGAGCAGGCGGGCGCCGTGCGTTCGACTTCCAAGTTGCTGTCGCGGCGGGACCTCGAGTTTCTGCTGTACGAGTGGCTCGAGGTCGAGTCGCTCGTGCAGCGGCCGAGGTATTCCGATCACTCGCGCGAGACCTTCGATGCGGCGCTCGATACCTGCGAGCGGATCGCGACCGAACATTTCTATCCGATCAACAAGCGGCTCGACGCCGAGGAGCCGACGTTCGACGGCGAGCGGGTGACGACGCCGCCCGAGCTGGCGCGGGCGCTGCGCGTCTTTTGCGACGCGGGGCTGATGGCCGCAGCGCAGGATTACGATCTGGGGGGAATGCAGCTGCCGGCGACGGTGAGCTCGGCTTGTTTCACGTATTTCAATGCCGCGAGCGTGTCGGCGGCAGCGTATCCGTTCCTGACGATCGCGCACGCGAACCTGATGCTCGCGCACGGCACGCCGGAGCAGATCGACCGCTACGTGCGGCCGATGATGACGGGCCGGTTCTTCGGCACGATGTGCCTGTCCGAGCCGCAGGCAGGCTCGTCGCTGTCGGACATCCGAACGCGCGCGCAACCGCAGCCCGACGGCAGCTACCGGCTGTTCGGCAACAAGATGTGGATCTCCGCCGGCGAGCACGAGCTCGCGGAGAACATCGTGCACCTCGTGCTCGCGAAGATCCCGGACCCGCAAGGGCGGCTGGTGCCGGGGGTGAAGGGAATTTCGCTGTTCGTCGTGCCGAAGCGGCTGGTCGGATCCGACGGCAGCGTCGGCGAGCGCAACGACGTGGCGTTGGCCGGCTTGAATCACAAGATGGGCTATCGCGGTACGACGAACTGCCTGCTGAACTTCGGCGAAGGGCGCTTTCGGCCGGATGGAGCGCAGGGCGCGATCGGCTGGCTCGTCGGCGAGCCCAACCGCGGTCTCGCATGCATGTTCCACATGATGAACGAGGCGCGGATCGGCGTCGGCCTCGGCGCGATCGCGCTCGGCTACGCCGGCTATCTGCATTCGCTCGATTACGCGCGTACCCGGCCGCAGGGGCGGCTGCCGCGCGACAAGGACCCGGCGGCGCCGCAGGTGCCGATCATTGCGCATGCCGACGTGCGCCGGATGCTGCTGGCGCAGAAGGCGTACGCGGAAGGCGGGCTCGCGCTGGCGCTGTACTGCGCGCGGCTGGTCGACGAGCGGGACACGGCGGCCGAAGCCCACGTGCGGGAACGGGCGCACTGGCTGCTCGAGCTGCTGACGCCGGTTGCGAAGAGCTGGCCGTCGCAGTGGTGCCTCGAGGGCAATTCGCTGGCGATCCAGGTCCATGGCGGCTACGGCTACACGCGCGACTACAACGTCGAGCAGTACTACCGCGACAACCGGCTGAACCCGATCCACGAAGGCACGCACGGGATCCAGGCGCTCGATCTGCTCGGGCGCAAGATGACGCTCGAGCAGGGCCGGGCACCGCGCGAGCTCGACGCGGTGCTGCGGCGCACGTTCGAGGCCGCGGCCGCAGCGGGTTCCGAGGCGGCGGCAATGGCCGAGCAGCTCGGCGCGGCGTTCGCGCGCATCGGATCGACTGCGGCCGCGCTGCATCGGGCCGGCGACGCGCAGAAGACGCTGGCGAACGCGAGCGTGTTCCTCGAGGCGTTCGGCCACTGCGTGATCGCATGGGTCTGGCTCGAGCAGGCGCTGCTCGCGGGGCGCCGCGTTGCGGCGGGCAGCGGCAGCGCGGGTCGCGACGACGATTCCGATGGCGAGCGGGCGTTCTATCGCGGCAAGCTGCAGGCGGCGCGGTATTTCTTCCGCTGGGAGCTGCCGAAGGTCGGGCCGATGCTCGATCTGCTCGATTCGCTCGACACGACGACGCTGGACATGAAGGATCATTGGTTCTGAAGCGGCAGCGCCGCATTCGCGCCGGAACCGAGCTCGACACGATCACGCATGCAAGGACGATTCGGATGACAGTCAGACAAGCCATGGACCTCACCGGCCGCAAGGCGATCATCACCGGCGGCTCGCGCGGCCTGGGATTGCAGATCGCCGAAGCGCTCGGCGAGATGGGCGCCGAGGTGATGCTGTCGGCGCGCAAGGCCGACGAGCTCGATCAGGCGGTCGAGCACCTGAAAGGGCAGGGGGTGCGCGCGCACGCGATCGCCGCCGATCACGGCAAGCCCGACGAGATCCTGCGCTTCGTCGATCAGGCGCTCGCGACGCTCGGCCATTGCGACATCCTGGTCAACAACGCCGGTGCGACCTGGGGCGCACCGGCCGAGGACCATCCGCTGGATGCGTGGATGAAGCTGGTGAACCTGAACCTGACTGGCGTGTTCGTGCTGACGCAGGCGCTGGGCAAGCGTTCGATGATCCCGCGCCGCTACGGCCGAATCCTGACGGTCGCGTCGATCGCGGGGCTGCGCGGCAATCCGCCCGGCACCAACCAGACGCTCGCCTACAACACGACCAAGGGCGGCCTGGTCAACTTCACCCGTGCGCTCGCGGGCGAATGGGGTCCGTACGGCATCACCGTCAATGCGCTCGCGCCCGGCTTCTTTCCGTCGAAGATGACGCGCGCGACGCTGGCGGCGATCGAGGACAAGGTCAAGGCGATCACGCCGCTGCAGCGGATCGGCGACGAAGAGGACCTGAAGGGCGCGGCGGTGCTGTTCTGCTCGAACGCGGGCAAGCACATCACCGGGCAGATCCTCGCCGTCGACGGCGGCGTGACAGCGGTTTGAGCGCGAGCGTGAAGTTTCCGCTGACGATCCCGTTCCTGCATCACCTGGGCGCCGAGATCACCGAGTACGGCGGCGGCCGCTGCACGCTCGCGCTCGAGCTCGAGCCGCGGCACCTGAACTCCTGGGACGTCGCGCACGGCGGCGTCATCATGACGCTGCTCGATGCCGCGCTCGCGATCGCCGGCAAGTCGGCGTTCACCGACGATTACGGGGCACCCGGCGGAATGCTGACGGTCGAGATGAAGACGATGTTCCTGCGTCCGGGCACGGCGGGACGGATCGTCGCGCACGGGCAGTGCGTGCACAAGGCGACCAAACTCGCGTTCTGCGAAGGCGAGGTTTGCGACGCCGCCGGAAAAACGATCGCCCGCGCATCGGGCACCTTCAAGTACTGGACGCCGAGAGCGACACCGACATGACCGACAAGAACCGCCGAATCGTGCTTGCGAGCCGGCCGCAGGGACCGGTGACGCCGGAGAACTTCCGGCTCGAGGAAACGCCGGTGCCGAAGCCCGCGGACGGCGAGGTGCTGGTGCGAAACCACTTCCTGTCGCTCGATCCGTACATGCGCGGCATGCTCGACGAGCGCAAGTCGTACCGAGCGCCGCAGCCGCTGAACGAAGTGATGACCGGCGGCACCGTCGGCGAGGTGGTCGAGTCGCGCCACCCGGACTTTGCGGCAGGCGACCGCGTCGTCGGCCACGCCGGCTGGCAGCTGTACGGCTGCGTTCCGGGCTCGATGCTGCGCCGGATCGACCCGGCGAGCAAGCTGCCGCTGTCGGTGTATCTCGGTGCGGTCGGAATGCCGGGCGTGACGGCGTGGTACGGGCTCACGCAGATCATCGA
>DATLGW010000446.1:0-4106 GCA_035540315.1 Burkholderiaceae bacterium
GCGGCGTTCGATTTTCATGCCGGCACGCAGCCGCGGGCGCCGGACTGGATGCAGGAGCGGGGTCTCGAGTGGGCGTATCGCCTGGTGCGCGAGCCGCGCCGGCTCTGGCGCCGCTATCTGGTCAGCAACACGCTGTTCATCGCCGGCGCGTATGCGCCGCCGTTCCGGCCGCTGACTCCGGAGGAAGACGACGAGATCGTGCGCCAGATCAACGGCTCGGGCGCCGGCATCGTTTTCGTCGGGCTGGGCTGTCCGAAGCAGGAATTCTGGATGGCCGCCCACCGCAGCCGCATCCGCGCGGTGATGGTCGGCGTGGGCGCCGCATTCGACTTCCACGCCGGAATCCAGCCTCGCGCGCCGGGCTGGATGCAGGAGCGCGGCCTGGAGTGGGTGTACCGGCTGCTGCGCGAGCCGCGCCGCCTGTGGCGCCGCTATCTGGTCGGCAACACGCTGTTCATCCTCGGCGCGATCGGGCAGCTGCTGTCGCGCCGCGCCAAGGCCCCAGCCAACGGAGACCCCCGCAGCGGCAGGTAGAATCGCTGCGGTGACGACCTACCGCAAGCTGCTGTTCTTCGCGCTGTTCCTGACGTTCGACCTGATCATGTTCGGGGCGTTTGTCCGCGTGACCGACGCCGGGCTCGGCTGCCCCGACTGGCCCGGCTGCTACGGCAAGGCAAGCCCGCTGGGCGCGATGCCGCAGATCGCCGCCGAGCAGGCGCTGCGCCCGCAGGGCCCGGTCACCGTGTTCAAGGCCTGGGTCGAGATGCTGCACCGCTATATCGCCGCGGGGCTCGGGCTCGTGATCCTGATCCTGTTCGCGATGGCGGTGCGGCATGCGCCGGGCGGGCGCACGATGCCGTGGCTGGCCGGCTTCACCGCATTCTGGGTGATCCTGCAGGGGCTGTTCGGCATGTGGACCGTGACGCTGAAGCTGCAGCCGGCGGTCGTGACCGCGCACCTTTTGGGCGGGATGATCCTGTTCGCGCTGCTGCTCGCGCAGGCGATGCCGATCGCGAACCATCCGGCGGTGCCGCCGGCGGCCGCTCGGTTGCGCGGCTGGGTGCTGGTGTCGATCGCGCTGATTTTCGTGCAGATCGCGCTCGGCGGCTGGGTGAGCACGAACTATGCGACGCTCGCCTGCCGCGACTTCCCGCTGTGTCAGGGCGCCTGGTGGCCGGACATGGATTTCGCGGCCGGGTTCCAGGTCTGGCGCGAGCTCGGGCGCACGGCAGACGGCGCCGCGCTGCCGTTTCCGGCGCTGACCGCGATCCACTACGTGCACCGGATCGGGGCATTCGTCGTGCTCGCGGTCGTCGGCGGGCTGGCGCTCGCGATCCGCGGCACCTTCGGCCTGCGCCGGGTCGGCAACGGGCTGCTGATCGTGCTCGCCGCACAGATCGGCACCGGTCTGACGAACATCTTCCTCGAGTGGCCGCTGCCGGCGGCGGTCGCCCATACCGGCGGGGCGACCGCGCTGCTCGGATTGCTGCTTTTGGTAGACTACCGGGTCCGGCAAGCCGCCGCGTCCGCGCATGCGGCAGCCCGCGCGGACCTGCGAATGACGGGCGCCCGCGCCGCCTGACTTGCGCTCCTGATCGCGCCTCCGATGGACCTTTCCGAGCATCCGACCCGGAACGCGGCCGCAACCACGTCCTGGGCCCAGACGTTTCGACCGTATCTCGATCTGACCAAGCCGCGGATCGTGATGCTGGCGGCATTCTGCGCCGTGATCGGCATGTTCCTCGCGACCCCCGGCATGGTGCCGTGGCCGACGCTGATCTTCGGTACCGCCGGCATCGCGCTGCTCGCCGCCGCCGGCTTCGCATTCAACTCCGCGATCGAGCGCGGCATCGACGCGCGGATGTCGCGCACCCGCGCGCGGCCGGCTGCGCGCGGCGAGGTCAGCCTGCCGGCGACGCTGCTGTTCGCATGGACGCTCGGCTGGATCGGCGCGGCGCTGTTGTGGGCCTGGGTCAACCCGCTGACGATGTGGCTGACGATCGCGACGTTCTTCGGTTATGCGGTCGTCTACACGATGGTGCTGAAGCCCTTGACCCCGCAGAACATCGTGATCGGCGGCGCGAGCGGCGCCATGCCGCCGCTGCTCGGCTGGACCGCGGTCGCGAACGGCGTCAGCGCCGAACCGCTGGTGCTGTTTCTGATCATCTTCGTGTGGACGCCGCCGCATTTCTGGGCGCTCGCGCTGTACCGGATCGACGACTACCGCCGCGTCGGGCTGCCGATGCTGCCGGTCACGCACGGCTCGGATTACACGCGGCTGAACATCCTGCTGTATACGCTGCTGCTGTTCGCGACCACGCTGCTGCCGTATCTGATCCGAATGAGCGGTCCGCTGTATCTGCTCGCCGCGATCGCGCTCGGCGCAGTCTTCCTGCAGTACGCATGGCGGCTGTGGCGCAACTACTCGGATGCGCTCGCGCGCCGCACGTTCGGTTATTCGATCTTCTATCTGGCGGCGCTGTTCGGCGCGCTGCTCCTCGACCACTACCTATGACGCGAGCTGCACGCCGCGCCGCGCTGCTCGCGGTCGCCGCCGCTTTCGCCGCGCCGGGCCTGTTCGCGGGCTGCAGCCGCAAGGACGGACTCTCGTTCAATGCGACCGACATCACCGGCGTCGACTACGGCAAGGAGCTCGCGCTCGACGACCATTTCGGCAAGCCGCGCACGCTCGCGGATTTCCGCGGCAAGGTCGTCGTCGTGTTCTTCGGGTTCACGCACTGCCCGGACGTGTGCCCGACGACGCTGCTGACGATCGCGAACGCGTTGAAGCAGCTCGGCCCGCAGGCCGACCAGGTCCAGGTGCTGTTCGTCACGCTCGACCCCGAGCGCGACGACGCGAAGATGCTCGCGCAGTACGTGCCGGCGTTCCATCCGACGTTCATCGGGCTGCGCGGCGATGCGGCGGCCACGCAGAAAGCGGCGCGCGAATTCAAGGTGTTCTACCAGAAGACGCCGCTGTCGACGCCGGGCAATTACACGGTCGACCACACGTCGGCGGCGTATGTGATCGACAAGCAGGGACGCTTGCGGCTGTTCGTGCGGCATACGCAGACGGCCGAGCAGCTTGCGCAGGACTTGAAGCAGTTGCTGTCCTGACAACTTACGGACTTTCCGCAATTGCGGCGGCGCCGACGATGGCGGATACGCCTGATTGGGTCGATGCGGCGCGCCTATGCACGTCGGTCGACGATCCGAGCGTATTCGGGGCGCGTGCTGGCGCGCATCTGCGCCTAACGTCAAGGTACTATTACGCTCGTCCCGCAGACCATAGAAAAAGGATTTCGATGCGAGCGATCAAAAGGGCGTCGATGACGGCGGCAGTCATTGTGGGTTTGTCCGCTTGCGGCGGCGGCGGTGGGGGCAGCGCGCCTGCGCCGACCCCGCCGAGTCCTGCGCCCACACCGGGTTCGCCGTCGCCCGTGCCGGCGCCGGCACCCGCGCCGGTCGGCACGCTGCCCGAGGGCTTCTGGGAAGGCTCGACGAACACCGGCCGCAGCCTGTTCAGCCTGGTCCAGGACAACGGCGTCTACTGGATGTTCTATACCGGCGTGAACCAGCCTGACTCGCTGTCGGGCGTGATCCACGGCAGCATGACGTCGACCGGCACGACGTTCTCGTCGAACAACGCACGCGACTTCAACCTCGAAGGCCCGTCGGTGCTGAATGCGACGATCAGCGGAAATTACGCTTTCCGTTCCACGTTCGGCGGCACGGTCACGTATCCGATCCTCAATCAGTCCGGCACGTTCACGAGCACCTACGATGCGGATTACGAGCTGACGCCGAACCTTTCCGCGGTGGCGGGAACGTTCAGCGGAGAATCGGCCGGTGCCGAAGGTCCCGCGACGGTCGCCGTGACTGCCGCCGGCGCAGTCAGCGGGAGCTCGGGCCCGTGCTCGTATTCGGGGACGATGGCGCCGCGGCCCCGCGGCAATGTCTACAACCTCAGCGTCACGTTCGCCGGGGCCAATTGCGTGCTGGCGCCACAGACGTTTTCCGGGGCTGCCGTCTACAACGCGCAGGACCGCGCGCTGCTGGCCGTGGGGCTCGACCCGGGGCGGCTCAACGGGTTCATCTTCCTGGGC
>DATLGW010000447.1:0-2372 GCA_035540315.1 Burkholderiaceae bacterium
GGCGAGCACGACGCCGGTGCTGATCACGCTGGTGTCGGTTCATGTGTTCCGGGAACGGCCGCCGCACGGCACGTGGCTTGCGCTGGCAGTCAGCTTCGCCGGGGTGCTGCTGATCGTGCGGCCGGGCAGCGGCGTGTTCTCGTGGCCGGCGCTGTTGCCGCTGCTGACCGCGTTCGGTTTCGCTGCGTATCAGCTGATGACGAGCCGGCTGGCAGGCGTCGACGACCGGATGGCGACGTTGTTCATCGGCGCGCTGGTCGGCACCGCGGTGCTCAGCGTTGCGGCGCCGTTCGTGTGGACGTGGCAGATCGACCCGATGCATGCGGCGCTGCTGGTCGCACTGGGAGGAATCGCGGCGTTCGCGCACTGGCTGATCATCAGCGCCTACGAGCATGCGCAGGCGTCGACGCTGGCGCCGTTCGTCTATAGCCAGGTGATCGCGACGTTGTCGCTCGGCTGGCTGGTTTTCGGCGACTTCCCCGACCGCTGGTCGATTGCCGGCATGGCGCTGATCACCGGCACCGGCGTCGCGCTGGCGCTGCGCAACCGTCCGCGCCCGGTGTTGAGCGCACCCCGCCGATGACTGCCGGCGATCCGCAAGCCGCGGCGTTGCGCGGCATTGCGCTGGCGATCGCCGCCGGCGCATCGTTCGCGCTGCTCGACAGCATCGCGAAGCACCTGACGATGCGCTACCCGACGCCGATGGTCGCCTGGGGCCGCTATTTCTTCCACGTCGCGCTGATGCTGATCGTGTTCTGGCCGCGCTACCGCGGCAGCCTGATCTCGACCCGCCATCCGGGGCTGCAGGTGCTGCGCGGGCTGTGCCTCGGGATGTCTTCGATCACGTTCTTTTCGGCGCTGGCGCTGATGCCTCAGGCCGAGGCGACCGCGATCATCGCGATCGCGCCGGTGCTGGGCGCGATGCTCGCCGTGGCGTGGCTGCGCGAGACGCCGCCGCGCGGCACCTGGTGGGCGCTCGCGGTCAGCTTCGCCGGCGTGCTGCTGATCGTTCGCCCGGGCTCGTCGGTGTTCGGGCCGGTCGCGCTGCTGCCGCTGGCGGCCGCAGTGTTCGGCGGCGGCTACGCGGTGCTGACGCGCCGGCTCGCCGGCATCGACCACGGGACCTCGACGCTGTTCATCGGCGGCCTGGTCGCGACGCTGCTGCTGTGCGCGCTGGTGCCGTTCTACTGGCGTACCCCCGAATCGCTGGTCGATCTGGCGCTGCTGGTGTGTACCGGCGCGGTCGGCGCCGGCGGACATCTGATGCTGGTCCGCGCCTACGAGCGGGCCTCGGCGACGACACTCGCGCCGTATGGTTATTCGCACACCGTCGCCGCATTGCCGCTGGCGTATCTGGTGTTCGGCACGTTTCCGCACGGGCTGGCGCTGGCCGGGATGCTGCTGATCGTCGGCAGCGGCGTGGCGATGGCGATATCGAGGCGATAGAATCTGCTGCCTCGGCAGCACCTGCCGGGCATCGACAACAGGAGACTCGATCCATGAGGAAGTTCACCGTGGGCGTCGCGTTCGCCGTCGCGCTCGGCGCTGCGGCCAGCGCCCAGGCCCAGCAGCAGTTCATCAACGTGCTCACTGGCGGAACCGCCGGCGTCTACTATCCGCTCGGGGTCGCGCTGAGCTCGATCTACAACAAGGAGATCCCGAACGCGAAAGCGACCGTGCAATCGACCAAAGCGTCGGTCGAGAACCTGAACCTGCTGCAGGCCGGCCGCGGCGAGATCGCGTGGACGCTCGGCGATTCGCTGTCGGATGCATGGAAGGGCAACGAGGAAGCGGGCTTCAAGCAGCCGCTGAAGCGGTTGCGCGGCGTCGCGTCGACCTACAGCAACTACATTCAGATCGTCGCCAGCGCCGAGTCCGGCATCAAGACGCTTGCCGACCTCAAGGGCAAGCGAATCTCGGTCGGCGCGCCGCGCTCGGGGACCGAGCTGAACGCGCGCGCGATCCTCGGCGCGGCGGGCCTGACCTACAAGGACTTCTCGCGCGTCGAATACCTGCCGTTCGGCGAATCGGTCGAGCTGATCAAGAACCGGCAGCTCGATGCGACGCTGCAGTCGGCCGGCCTCGGCGTCGCGTCGATCCGCGACCTCGCGACGTCGGTGCGCATCGTCGTGGTTGCGATCCCGCCGGACGTGGTGAAGAAGGTCGGCGATCCCGCGTACCAGACCGCGGTGATCCCGGCGAAGACCTACGAAGGCCAGACCGAGGACGTGCCGACTGCCGCGATTCCGAACTACCTGGTCACGCACGAAGGCGTTTCGGCCGACGTCGTCTATCGGATGACCAAGGCGCTGTTCGAGAACCTCGACACGCTGCATGCGGCCCACAGCGCGGCGAAGGCGATCACCCGCGAC
>DATLGW010000448.1:0-9312 GCA_035540315.1 Burkholderiaceae bacterium
TGCTCGGGCAGCGCAGTGATGTCGTTGCCGGCAAAGCGGATCGTTCCGGTGTCGGGCCGGTGCAGTCGCAGCAGCGTGCGCGCGAGCGTGCTCTTGCCCGAGCCGGATTCGCCGACCACGCCGACCCACTCGCCTTCGTCGACGTCGAGGTCGACCGCATGCAGGATCGCTTTCAGCGGCGCCGGACCGAACAGCGGCTTGGCCGCCCGGTCGGGCAGCGCGAGGTCGATGTTGCGGGCCTCAGCAGCATCATCGCGCGTCGTACTGCCAGGCCTGCTGCCACAGCTGCTCGTGCAGCGACGTTGGAATCGGATGCAGCGCGCGGTCGGGACGGTCGTAGCGCGGCACCGCGTCGAGCAGCGCGGTCGTGTACGGATGCTTCGGCTGCGCGAACACGTCGGCGACCGTTCCGGTTTCCAGGATCCTTCCGGCAAAGATCACGCTGACGTCGTCGCACAGCTTGGCGACCACGCCCAAGTCGTGCGTGATGAACAGCACCGTCGTTCCGAGCCGTCGCTGCATTCCCTTGAGCAGCCGCAGGACTTCCTGCTGGACCGTCACGTCGAGCGCGGTCGTCGGTTCGTCGGCGATGATCAGCTTCGGTTCGCACGAGAATGCGATCGCGATCAGCACGCGCTGGCACATCCCGCCGGACAGCTCGTGCGGATACAGCCAGATCACCCGCTCGGGCTCGCGGATCTGGACCTGGCGCAGCAGCTGCAACGTGCGCAGCAGCGCTTGCCGGCGGCTCATCTTCAGGTGAAGCCGCAGCACGTCGATCATCTGCGCGCCGATCCGGAATGCCGGGTTCAGCGCCGTCATCGGGTTCTGCAGGATCAGCGAGATCTCGCGCCCGAGCAGTCGGCGCCGCTCGCGCGGCGCGGCGCCGACGAGCTCGCGGCCGTCGTACCGGATCGAGCCGCCCGTGATGCGCACCGCGTCGGGCAGCAGGTCGAGCACCGCGCGCCCGACCATCGTCTTGCCCCCGCCGGACTCGCCGACCAGCCCGTGGATGCTGCCGCGGCGCACGGCGAGGTCGACGCCGCGCAGCACCGGCGATGCGCGGCCGCGGTCGAGCACGGCGGCATGCAGCTGCGAGATCTGCAGCAACGCGTCGTCGTTCATCGCCGCAGCACCGGATCGGTCGCCTGGCGCAGTCCGTCGCCCAGCGCATTGAGCGCGAGCACGCACACGATGATCACCAGCGTCGGCCACGTCATCACCCACCACGCCTGGTTGACGTAATTGCGGCCGTCGGCGATCACGCCGCCCCAGGTCGCGACGTCGCTGCTCGAAAAGCCGATGAAGCTGAGCACCGCCTCGACGACGATCGCGCGACCCATCTCGAGCGACAGCAGCACCGTCGCGAGCGGCGCCAGGTTAGGCAGCACCTCGTGCACGACGATGCGCATCGGCGTCGCGCCCGCGGTGCGCGCCGACGTGACGAAGTCGAGGTCGCGCAGCGCAATGACCTCGCCGCGGATCACGCGGCAGAACCGGGTCCAGCCGATCAAGACGACCGCGATGACGACCGTCGTCAGCCCCGGCCCCATCACGGCTGCCAGCACGATCGCGAGCAGCATCGGCGGAAACGACATGAACGTGTCGACGGTGCGCGAGATCGCCGCGTCGATCCAGCCGCCGAAGAACCCGGCGAGCAGCCCCAGCGCGACGCCGACGAGCGCCGACAGCGTCGCGCCCAGTGCCATCACGGTGACTGCGGGTCGCGCGCCGTGGATCAGCCGCGACAGGATGTCGCGCCCGAGGTTGTCGGTGCCCAGCAGGTGGCGAGTCTCGCCGCCATCCATCCACGCCGGCGGCATCCGCTGGTCGAACAAACTCTGCTCGAGCGGATCGTGCGGCGCCAGCGCCGGCGCGAACAGCGCCATCGCCAGCAGCGCAGCGAGGACGGCCGCACCGAACACGAGCCGGGGGTTCAGCGCGACTCCGCGCACGCGGACCCGCTCAGCGCTGGCGGATGCGCGGATTGACGAGTCCATAACTCAGATCGATCAGCAGGTTCAACACCGTGAACAGCAGCGCGAACACGATCGTCACGCCCTGGATCAGCGGCAGGTCGCGGTTGATCGCCGCCGTGTACAACAGGTTGCCGATGCCCGGGTACGCGAAGATCAGCTCGACCAGCACCGTGCCGCCGACCAGGAAGACGAAGTGGACGCCCGTGACGCTGATCGTGGGAATCACCGCGTTCGGCAGCGCGTGCCGCACCAGCACCGTCGGCGGCGAGAAACCCTTGACCCGCGCGAGCAGGATGTAGTCTTGCACCAGCGCCTCTAGCAGCGACGACTTCAGGATCCGCGAAATCACCGCGGCCAGCGGCAGCGCGAGCGCGATCGCCGGCAGCGCCAGGTGCCGCAGCAGGTCGGCGGCGGTGCTCCAGTTGCCGGTGGCGACGCTCTCGAACAGGTAGAAACCGGTGGCGAACGGCACCGCCTGCACCGGGTCGAGCCGTCCGGAGATCGGGAACCACGGCAGCAGCACGCCGAACGCGATCACCAGCAGCAGCGCCCACAGGAACTCGGGGATCGCGAGCGCGATCGAGTTGAAGCCGTCGATCGCCGCCGACAGCCGCGCGTGGCGCCAGAACGTTCCGATCAGCGCCAGCGCGACGCCCAGCGCGAGCGCGATTCCCAGCGCGAACGCCGCCAGTTCCAGCGTCGCGGGCAGCCGGCGCAGCACGATCTCCAGCACGTCCTGTCGGAAGCTGATCGACGTGCCGAAGTTGCCTCGCAACAGGTCGCCGACGTAGATCGCGAACTGCTGTGCAATCGGCTTGTCCAGGCCGTACTCTTCCCGAAGCCGCGCGATGTCCTGCGGCGTCGCCTCGCCGACCACCATCATCGCGATCGGATCGCCCGGAACCAGCCGCAGGACGACGAACGTGAAGAGCGCTACCCCGAACAGGGTGGGGATCGCGAGCAGCAGCCGCCGCAGCACATACGACAGCGTCACCCCTTGCCTGCGCGCGAGAACGCGTACGGCAGCACGTAGCCGGCCAGGTGCGGCGTGAACTTGAGCTCGGCCTTGTGCAGCACCGGCTGATAGAACTGGAACAGCGGCAGCACGAGCGCGTTCTCGGCGACGATGCGGTTCACCCGCTTGTAGCCTTCCATCCGCTTGGCCTGGTCGCGCTCGACGAACAGCGCCTTCAAGTCCGCGTCGATGTCGCCGCCTTTCCACGACGAGTGCGGCGACGTGCTCATCAGCGCGGTGCCGAGCGAGCTCTCCGGATCGGCGGTCGAGTTGCCCCAGTTGTAGAACGCCGCCGGCGCGAGCTTGTGCTGCGTGCGCAGCTCGAAGTGCTTCGCGATCTCGTAGACCTCGATGTTCGCGCGGATCCCGACCCGTCGCCACATCTCGACGATCGCCTGCACGGTCTCGTAATCCTTCGGCTTGTAGCCGCGCGTGGTCTGGATCGTGAATTCGATCGGCTTGTCGCGCGAGTAGCCGGACTTCGCGAGCAGTTCCGCGGCGAGCTTCGGATCGTACGGAGTGCGGATGCTCTCGTCGTAGGCGCCGTATTGCGGCGCCAGCAGCGTGTCGATCGGCTTGGCGTAGCCGCGATGCAGCCGCTCCACGATCAGGTTCTTGTCGATCGCGTGCACCGCGGCCTTGCGCACGTTCGGGTCCGACATCACGCCGACGTTGTTCAGGAAGATCATCGCGATGTCGGTGACCGGCGTGGCATGGCCGACGAGTCCGGGACGGGTACGCAGCCGGTCGTATTCCTCGTACGGCACGTCCAGCGTGACGTCCGAGCTGCCGCGCTCGATCTCGGCGACGCGGCTGGCCGGGTCGGTGACGAACTTGAACACGACGGTGTCGAACGCCGCCTTGCCGCCCCAGTAGTTCGGGTATGCCTTGAGCCGCAGGAACGAGCCGCGCTCGTATTGGTCGAACATGTACGGTCCGCAGCCGATCGGCTGGCGCTCGAACCCCTCCTTGCCGACCGCCTGGTAGTGGTGCGGCGGCAGCAGGTAGCACCCGAGGAACGTCAGCCGCTCGAGCATATTCGCGCGCCAGGGGTCGACATCGAAGCTTAGTTCGTTGCCTTCGATCGCATAGTTCTTGTTGCTCGCGAAGATCGCCTGCAGCGGGCTGCCGCCGGCCTTGTCGCCCAGCCGCTTGAGGTTCCACTCGATGTCCTGGATCGCGACGGGCTTGCCGTCGTGCCAGGTCACGCCCTGACGCAGCCGCATCCGGATCCGCGTCTTCTGCGCGTTCCAGCCGAAGTCCTCGATCACGCCCGGCGCGAGCGACAGGTCCTCGCGCTGCACGAAATACGGGTCGTACAGGCTGCGGAAGATCGACTGCAGGCCTGGGCTGACGGCCGAGGGGCCGGAGTTGGGATCGAGGCTTGCGGGCGCGACGTTGTAGGCGATCGTCAGCGTCGAGGCGCCGCCGGTCTGGCTGAATCCGACGCGGGGAATCGCGAGGCCGCCGAGCGACGTGGTCGCGATCGCTGACAGGAACCGTCGACGATTGAACATGGCGCGTCTCCTCCGTTGGTCCCGAAGATCATAGTCGCGAGCCACGCCGCTTGTCCAGATAGTCGCAAACCGCGATAGTTGCTCTTGCGGGGTGATCTGCCTAGAATCGGAGCATCCGACCCCGGCTCCCGATGCGGCCGCGGTCCCGCACGCGCCGCCGCGCGAGCACCTCGAGGAACACGATGCTCTCCCACGAAGACAACCGAACGCTCACGCAGGTCGACGCCGCAGCGCCGCTGGGGCGGTTCCTGCGCCGATACTGGATCCCGGCCGCCGTGTCGGCGGAGCTCTGCGAACCGGGCGGCGCGCCGACCCGCGTGCGGCTGCTCGGCGAGTCGCTGGTGGCGTTCCGTGACCCGCAGGGGAAGGTCGGTCTGGTCAGGGAGTTCTGCCCGCACCGCGGCGCGTCGCTCGCGTACGCGCGCAACGAGGATGGCGGGCTGCGGTGCCTGTACCACGGCTGGAAGATCGCCGCCGACGGGCGCATTGCCGATGCGCCGGCCGAACCTGCGACCAGTCACATTCGAACCAGGCTGTGCCACGACGCGTACCCGGTGCGCGAGGCCGGCGGCATCTTGTGGGCGTATCTCGGGCCGCGCGAGAACGAGCCGCCGTTCCCGGACTTCCCTTGGTTGCATCTGCCGCCGTCGCAGTTGCTGGTCGTCAAGATGCACCAGGACTGCAACTTCCTGCAGGGGCTCGAGGGTGACCTGGATCCTGCGCACCCGAACTACCTGCACCGGGACTTCGACGACGCGGTCAAGCAGCGCAGCTGGACCGGCGCGGGCTGGCAGTCGATCAACGAGTTGATGTCCGACGGCGCGCCGGCGATCCACTGCGAGGAAACGCCGTACCTGATGCGGGTCGCCGCGATCCGCAAGACCGCCGATCCGGGCGTCAGCTACGTGCGGCTGACCGAGTGGATCGCGCCGTTCTACACGTACATCGCGACCGGGCCGCACGAGTCGCAGCTGTTCAAGGCCTGGCACCCGATCGACGATTTCAGCTGCTACACGTTCTACATCCACTTCCACCCGAGTCGGCCGGTCGACCCGGAGGCGATCTACTCCAACTGGGGCCACCGAACCGAACCGCCGTTGTTCCGCACGCCGCACACGCTGGCGAACATGCACCTGCAGGACCGTTCGCTGATGACGCACGGCAACTTCTCGGGCATCCGCGGCGCGGCGATCCAGGACCGCGCGGTGCAGGAGAGCATGGGGCCGATCTACGACCGCACGCAGGAGCACCTGGGCACCAGCGATCGGGCCGTGATCTTCTACCGCCGGCTGATCCTGCGGAAGATCCGCGAGATGGACGAGGGCAAGCCGCTGCCGGGCCAAGATCCGGCGCTGTCGTACGACCAGCGCGCGGTGTCGATCGCGATGCCGTCGGACGTGCCGTGGGAGCAGGCCCGCCGCTGGCAGGAGGACTACGAGCGGGCGCACCCGCTGTCGGACGCGGGTGCCGTCAGCGCAGCGCCGGCAGCCGACGCTGCCCGATCGAGCGCTCGACCGCAGCCGCGATCGCGAGCAGCCGCTGGTCCTCGCCCGCGCACGCGAACAGCGTGATTCCGAACGGCGAGCCGGCCGGATCGACGCCGGCCGGAATCGCAACCACCGGCGCACCGGCCTTGCCCGCGCACTTCGCGGCGACCGTCATCGGCGCGATCAGCGCATCGACGCCGGCGCCGCGCACCGCCGCGTCGATCCCCGCGCCGCGCGCCAGCGCGAGGTCCCACGCGCGATCGCGCCGATAGCCCGGCTCGTCGATTCCCGCGGTCTCGTTCGCCGCAAGCAACAGCGACTGTCCGTACGGGATCGCCTCGGGCCGCGCGTCGTTCCAAGCGATCAGCGTGCGCAGCGAATCGATGCCGCACGGGCTGTCGTGCGCGCGCAGGAACGCGTTCAACGCCGCCTTGAACTCCGTGCGGAACACGCTCGAGCGCACCTGAAGCAGCTGCTCGGCGCTGGGCAGGTCGCACGGATCGACGATCGACGCGCCGTCGCGCCGCAACGCGTCGAGCACCGCGTCGAACGCTGGCGCGAGCGAGCGCAGCTCGTCGCGGTCGGCCATCGCGCGCCGCGGCACGCCGATCCGCAGCGCCGGCAGCGCGACCGGCGATCGGTTGCCGATTCGCCGGTGGGGCCAGTGCAGCGTCGCGGTGTCCAGGCAGTCGGCGCCGGCGATCGCGTCGAACACCAGCGCGGCGTCGCCCACCGTGCGCGTCAGCGGCCCCGGCGAGTCCTGGCTCGGGACGAGCGGCACGACGCCGGCGCGGCTGACCATCCCGACGCTGGGCTTGAAGCCGACGACCGACGAATGGCACGCGGGCGTCTGGATCGAGTTCTGGGTTTCGCTGCCGATCGCGAATGCGGCGAAACCGGCCGCGACCGCAGCGGCCGATCCGACGCTCGATCCCTGGCCGCGGCCGTACTCCAGGCCGTGCGGGTTCTTCACGACGCCGCCCGCGCCGCTGAATCCCGACGGCATCACGTCGGACACGTAGTCCGCGAATTCGGTCATGTTCGTCTTGCCCAGCAGGATCGCGCCGGCCGCGCGCAGCCGTGCGACCAGCGAGGCGTCGCTGCGCGGCACGAACCCCGCGAGCGCACGGGCCCCGGCGGCGCACGCCATTGCGTCGCCGGTCAGCACGTTGTCCTTGACCAGGAACGCGATGCCGTGCAGCGGGCCGCGGCGCCCGCCGCCTGCGATCTCGTCGTCGGCGCGTGCCGCATCCTGCAGCGCCGCGTCGGCCAGCTCGCGCACTGCGTTCAAGCCCGGCCCGCCGCGATCGAACGCGTCGATGCGCTGCAAGTGCCACGACACGAGCTCGCGCACCGAGATCCGCCGCGCGTCGATCAGCGCCCCGATCTGCAGCAGGTCGCCGCGCAGCAGCACGTCTTCGATATCGCGGGGTTCGGGTGTTTCGGCGGCCATCGAGATCTCCCGGCGGACCGGTCGCGGTCACGCGATTGCGGATCGGATGCGAACGGGAATAGTATCTGCGAATCGCGATAGCCGCGAAAGACAATGATGCAAGGACGATGATGGAAGGTGTGTCCGGCAGGGTCGCGATCGTGACCGGGGGCGCAAACGGGATCGGCGCCGGAATCGTCGACGGGTTCGCGCGCGCCGGCGTTCGCGTGACGATCGCCGACATCGTCGATCCGGCCGAGCAGGCGCTCGCCGAGCTGTCGCCGGATGCGGTGCAGTTCGTGCGCGCCGACCTGCGACGCGACGACGACCTCGATGCGGTGGTCGATGCGACCGTGCAGCGCTTCGGCGGCATCGATTTCCTGCTGAACGTCGCGTGCACGTATGCCGACGGCGGCTTCGACGCCGATCGGGCGGCGTGGCGCAACGGCTTCGACATCAACGTGTTCGGCCACGTGATGCTGCTGCAGCGCGCGCACCCGCACCTGCGCCGCTCGACGTGCGCGAGCGTCGTGAACTTCGCGAGCGCGAGCGGCCACATTGCGCAGGCCGGCCGTTGGGTGTACCCCGCATCGAAAGCGGCGATCGAGCAGCTGACGCGCAGCCAGGCGCTCGACCTCGCCGAGGACGGCATCCGCGTCAACGCGCTGTTGCCGGGATGGGTGCGCAAGCCGTGGCAGGACACCGCCGAGCCCGACACGAACCGGCGCTACGAGGCGCTCGCCGGGCGCTTGCACATGCTCGGACGGCTGGGGACGCTGACCGAGATCGCCGAGGCGGCGCTGTTCCTGTGCTCGGCGCACGCGCGGTTCGTGACGGGCAGCTGCCTGCGCGTTGACGGCGGCTACACGGCGCTCGGCCCCCAGGGAAAGGAGAAAGTGCTTCCGACTGCGCTGCGGGGCAAGGCGACCCGCTAGCGTCGGCGCCGCGACCTCAGCTGGGTCGGCAGGACCTTGTCGCGAGCTTGCGGTCCCAGCGCGCTGTGCCCGCCGTCGGCAACGAGGCAGCTGCCGGTGATGAAGCTCGCGTGCGCCGAGCACAGGAACAGCACGGCGTCCGAGGCTTCCTGCAGCGTCCCCAGCCGCCCCAGCATGTGCAGGCGCTTGGCCCAGCGGTCGTATTCGGCCAACACCTCCGGTGGCGCCGTGTCGTGCATCGGCTTGCGGGTCCAGCCGTGCAGCACCGAGTTCACGCGGATGCCGTCCTCGGCGAGGTCCAGCGCCTGGCTGCGCGTCAGTTGCTCGATCGCCGCCTTTGCCGCCGGGTAGACCCAGCGGCCGGCCAGTCCCGCATGCGCGGCCTCGGTGGTGAAGTTCACCACGCTCGCCGCATCCGAACGGCGCAGGTGCTCGCGCGCATGCTGCAGCAGCACGACGTGCCCGAACACGTTGACGTCGAAACAATCGAGCCACTCGGCGCGCTGCGCCGCGGCGCCGCTGTCGCGATACGTGCAGGCGGCGTTGATCAGGAAATCGACGCCGCCGAACATCCGCACCGTGTATTCGACCAGCGCGCCGAGCTCGGCGTCGCTGCGCAGGTCCGCATGCTGATACAGGCAGGCGGGGCCGAGCGCGTCGGCGAGCGCCTGACCGTCGGTATCGACGATGTCGCCGACGACGACCCGCGCGCCGAACTCGACGAGCCGCCGCGCGACCCCCGCGCCGATCCCGCTCGCGCCGCCGCTGACGATTGCGACCCGGTGTTCGATTCCGCGCATCGCTGCCCCTTGTTGCGACGTCAGACGATGATCGACAGCCGGCCGTGCGGCCGCAGCGCGCCCATGTCGAGCATCGAGCGTTTCTCCAGGATCCGCAGCGCGTCGTCGACCAGCACGAGCTGGTGCTCGTGCCGCCCGAAGTATGCG
>DATLGW010000449.1:0-2628 GCA_035540315.1 Burkholderiaceae bacterium
GCGCGGTGCACGCCGCCGTCGCGAGCACCCCCAGCGTCGCGAGCGACGTCCCGACCCCGAGCACCGGCCGGATGTCGCGCCAGCGGGTCCGCATCCCGCCGTCGAACAGGATCAGCGCCAGCGATACGCTGCCGATCGCCGATGCCAGCGGATAGTTGTCGAAATCGATGCCGCCGAAGCCATCCGATCCGGCGAGCATCCCGATGCCGAGGAACATCAGCAGCGACGGCACGCCGACCGTCGCGGACACCCGGCTCGCCAGCACCGACACGATGACGAGCAGCGCGATCGGAACGAGTACGCTCTCGAGCGTGATCACGTCGCTGCGCGCGGCTGCGCGGCCGGCAGTTCGCCGCCGGCCGCGTCGGACGTACCGGCGTTCGGCTTGGGCTCGACCTGCGCGCGCAGCTGCGGCAGCGACCCCGGATACTCGCGCTGAACGAAGCCGATCAGCGCCTCGCGCACCTCACACCGCAGATCCCAGGCGGCGCCGGACGACGCGGCGCTGACGAGAAGACGCAACTGCACCGCGCGCTCGTTCGCGTCGGTGACCTGCAGCAGGCACAGCCGGCCGTCCCAGTGCGGCGAGGCCTCGCACACGCGGCGCGCCTCGGCACGCAGCGGGTCGAGCGGCATCGTGTAGTCGACCCACAGGAACACCGTGCCGATGATCTCCGCGCTGGTGCGGGTCCAGTTCTGGAACGGGTTCTCGATGAACCACTGCAGCGGGATGATCAGCCGCCGGTCGTCCCAGATGCGCAGCACGACGTAGGCGCCGGTGATCTGCTCGACGCGCCCCCACTCGCCCTCGACGATCAGCACGTCGTCGACTCGGATCGGCTGCGTCAGCGCGATCTGGATTCCGGCAATCAGATTGCCGAACACCGAGCGCGCGGCGATCCCGGCGACGAGGCCGGCGATGCCGGCCGACGCGAGCAGGCTCGCGCCGACTTGCCGCGCGCCCGGGATCGTCATCAGCATGAAAGCGGCGCCGGCAACCAGCAGCACGACGATCGTCGCACGCGCCAGCAGCCGCGTCTGCGTCCGGATCCGCCGCGCCTTCAGGTTGTCGGCGACTTCGAGCGGATTCAGCCGGATGATTCCTTCGGCGAATCCGCGCACTGCGCCGATTGCAAGCCACGTGAAGCCGGCGACGACCAACAGCGAGGAAACGCGGCGGACCTGGTCGATCAACACCAGCTCGTCGGGCGCGCCGTGGAAGATCCCCGACAGTGGCACGATCATCAGCGCGAACTGTGCCGGCCGATCGCAATGCTCGGCAACGGCGCGTCCGAGCTCGGATGCCCGCACCAGCCGGAACACGATCGCGCGGCCGACCCGGTGCACGATCAGCGCCGCCACGATCGCGATCAGCGCCGCGACCGCCGGCGCCAGCCACGCATCGAGCCACAGCCGCATCATCGCGGCAGGCGCCGGATCAGCAGGCCGCTGGTCGTCACCCGCAGCTCGAATTCGGCCGGCTCGCTGACCGGCACGAAGCTGGCCGACCCGTGCTCGGCGTCGTAGAGCCGCGCGAGCTGTCCGAAGCGGTTGCGCAGTTCGTACAGGTCGATCGGGCGATCGGCCTGCAGCGCATGCAACGTACGCGGCGCGCTGCGCTCCTGCTCGATCGATCGATAGCGGCCGGCGACACGGTCCAGCGACCACAGCGTGTGCAGACCCAGCACGTTCGCCGCCGGCTTCCACTTCAGCACGTGCGCATCGACGTAGATCTCGTCGCCGGCGAGCTGATAGACCTCGCTGCGACCGTCGGGGAAGCGAAACGTGGCCTCGAAGCGCTGCGGACCGGTCGGCCGCACCGCAATCCGCGCCGCCGTTTCTTCGCGCGCCAGCGCGTGATATCCCTGCACGCCGATCGCGATCGTCGCCGCCAGCGCCCCGAGCGCCAGCAGCAGTGCGCCGCACAGCGTCCGCACCGTGAAGCCGAGCGGCTTGGCGCGCAGCAGCGCCGCCAGGCCGGCGACGACGAACGCAAAGCCGGCCACGCCCGCGATCGCAGCGGCGATCGCGAGATATCCGACAGCGACACCGGCAGGTGGATCGAACGTCAGCATGGTGCTCGGCAAGGATAATCGATAACCTTGGCAGCATCGCAAACCCTGGCCCGACTCCCGCGGAGGCGGCAATGCTGATCGGCGTGCCCACCGAGATCAAGACCCATGAATACCGCGTGGGGCTGACGCCCGGTTCGGTCCGCGAGTTGACCGCGCACGGACATCGGGTGCTGATCCAATCCGGTGCCGGCAGCGGCGCCGGCATCGACGACGACGCCTATCGGGCGGTGGGCGCCGAGATCGCCGCCGATGCGGCCGACGTGTTCGAGCGCAGCGAGCTGATCGTCAAGGTCAAGGAGCCGCAAGCGGTCGAGCGCCGCATGCTGCGCGACGGACAGACGCTGTTCACTTACCTGCACCTGGCGCCGGATGCGCCGCAAGCCGACGACCTGATTGCGAGCGGCGCGATCTGCATCGCGTACGAAACCGTCACCGGGCCCGGCGGCACGTTGCCGCTGCTCGCGCCGATGTCGGAGGTCGCGGGGCGGATGTCCATCCAAGCCGGCGCCACGGCGCTCGAGCGCACGCGCGGCGGCCGGGGGCTGCTGCTGGG
>DATLGW010000450.1:0-6440 GCA_035540315.1 Burkholderiaceae bacterium
GCTGGCGCTCGACGCCGCGCTCGAGCTGTGCGAGGATCGGTTGGGCGCCGGGGAAGCCACCGGCTTTCGCGCCGCCGGCGCCCAACCGATCCTCGCACAGCTCGAGCGCGGCGTCGAGCGCAAGCTGGTCGGGCTGGTGTCTGCCGAGAACGTGCCGGTGCGCGCGCATGCGGAGATCCGCGACGCGACCGGCGCACCGGTCGGCGAAGTCACCAGCGGCACGGTGTCGCCGGTGCTGGGCAAGCCGGTGATGCTTGCGTACGTCGACCACGAGTTCTCCGGCGTCGACACGGTGCTGTACGCGGTCGTTCGCGACAAGCGGCCGGCGGCGCGCGTGGTCAAGCTGCCGTTCGTGCCGAAGCGCTACAAGCGCTGAGTCCTGCGAGGCGCTGGCGGGCACCGCGACAAGCCAACGACCGTCGTCACCCGCTACGCGGCCTGCGGCACGAACACCTCGTCGACGAACTGCGCGAGCGCGCGCGGCGGCCGGCCGAGGATCCGCGGGGCGAGCGCCAGATCTTCGTCGGACGCGATCAGTCCGCTGTGCTGGAAATGCGCGTACATGGTCCGGAGATCGTCGCGCAGCCAGCCGGGGAGCGTCTTTGCTGCATCGCGTGCCCACGCGTCCAGATCATTGCCGCCGTAGCGGACCGCGTGGCCGAGCCGCTCCGAATAGATCCGAGCCACCGCTTCGCCGGTCAGCGCGGCCGGTCCTACGAGCGGATACGCTTGGCCCTCGTGCCCGGAGTCGAGCAGCGCATTCGCGGCGGCATCGGCCACGTCGCGGGCGTCGACGCGACTGATGCCGACGCCGCCGATCGGCTGCGGGTAAATCTTCAGGCGCCGGATTGAATCGGCCATCGCCAGGTCGTTCTGGAAGAAGTTGTTCGGCTCGATCAGCGTGTAGGCGAGATCGGACTGGCGGATCGCATCGACGATCGGCGTCTTGCTGGCGAAGTGGGGCACCTGCGGCGCGCTCGGGAGCGCATGGACGGTCATGTAGACGATCCGGCGCACGCGGGCCGCGACTGCGGCGCGGACTGCGTTCAGTCCCAGCTGCGTCTCGACCGGGCTGAGCGGCGTGATCAGCATCGCCCGCTCGATCCCCTCGAAAGCTGCATCGAGCGACAGGGCGTCGGCGAGATCGCAGCGGACGTGGTCGATGCCGGCGTCGCCGCGGCCTTCGGGCGGCGTGCGCGTCGCGACCCGCACACGCTGCCCCTTCTGCAGCAGCCGACGCACGAGCGCCGAACCGACCGCGATCTTCGACAAGATCGGAGTGCGCAGCCGCCGCGAGCTGATCGGCAAGGTCTTCTGCCGCCATTTCAGTCCGCTGTCGGCGCCGTGGCGTGCCGAATCCGGCGGCCGCCGCGCCTGATCGTGCGACGGACCGGCAGGATCAGCCGGGCCGCTGCATCCGCGACTGTCCGACCGTCACCGCAAGCGGCAGCACCGGCTCGACCTGGAACAGCGTCATCTCCCACTGCCCGGTCGGCAGATCATGCCGCAGGATGTAGGTCGCCCCATCATCGGCGCGAACCTTGAAGTACGAGTGCGAGTAAGACAGCCAGCGGTCGATGATGTCGACCACGCCCGTGCGCCGCTCGCCGAGCCGGAACGAGCGCGGCTCGTCGATGCCCAGGTCGCTGCGCACCGTCTGCACGATCAGCTCGAAGCTCACGTGGCCGTCCTTCGCACCGACGAACGCTACGGATAAGCGACCGGACCCTGCGGCCGCTTCGGCAGCGGGATGAACTCGGTCTCGCCGGGCACCGGCGGAAAGCGCCCCGCTTCCCAGTCGGCCGCCGCCCGATCGATGCGTTCCTTCGAGCTCGCCACGAAGTTCCACCACAGCCGACGCGGTCCGTCGAGCGGCTCGCCGCCGAACAGCATCAGCCGGGCCGGCTGCGCGGCCGCCCGAACCGTCGCGTGCGCGCCGCGCGCGAGCACCGCGAGCTCGCCGCTCGACACGTCGCGCCCGTCGGCCTGCACCTGCCCTTCGACGACGTGGAACGCCAGCTCGTCGAACAGCGGCGGAAGCGCCAGCTGCGCGCCGGGTTGCAGCGTGACGTCCGCGTACAGCATCGGCGACAGCGTCCGCACCGGCGCGCGTGCGCCGAGCAGTTCCCCGACGAGCAGCCGGATCCGGCTCCCGTCTTCGTCGAGCACCGGCAGCTGCGAATCGTCGTAGTGGACGAACTGCGGCTCGGTCTCCTCGTGCGCGCGAGGCAGCGCGACCCACGCCTGGATTCCGAACGCCCGCGATCCGGCGGCGCGCAACTGCGGCGGCGTTCGCTCCGAGTGGACGATCCCGCGGCCGGCCGTCATCCAGTTCAGCTCCGCCGGCCGGATCGGCTGGACAGTGCCGAGGCTGTCGCGGTGCAGGATCTCGCCGTCGAACAGGTACGTGACGGTCGCCAGGCCGATGTGCGGATGCGGCCGCACGTCCATGCCGGTGCCGGGTTCGAGCGTCGCCGGTCCCATCTGGTCGAAGAACACGAACGGGCCGACCATCCGGCGCTGCGCCGACGGCACCGCGCGCCGGACGATGAATCCGTCGCCCAGGTCGACTGCACGTGGGACGACGAGGGTTTCGATCGTTTGCATCGTGGAGGCTCCGCGCCGACGTCAGCGTGGCGCCGCAGCGCGGGCGCGCGACGCGATGACGCGAGCGGCCGAGACGCCGACCGCGTACAGCATGGACGTTCCGAGCGCCAGTCCGACGATCCACGCGGCACCGCCCGATTCGAGCGCATGCAGATAGCCGTGCGGCACGCTGAGCACCACCGCAGCCGCGAGCAGCACCGGCACGCCGAGCCGACCGGCGGCTGCGCAGGCAACAATCAGCGCGGCGACCGACAGCAACGCGAGCAGTTCGGCCGCAAGCGCCACGCCGCCGAGCGCGAGCGCCGCGCCCGCCAGCAACCCGGCAGCCAGCGCGACCGCGCCGGCAATCCGTTGCCGCCCGCAGACGAACCCGACCGCGAGCGTCGCGAGCAGGTGATCGATGCCGCTGAACGGGTGCAGCAGCCCGTCGACGAAGCTGCCGGTCGCATGACCGGGATGCGCCCATGCGGTACCGATCGACCCCAACACCAGCATGGCGATGACTGCGCGTTTCATCGTGTCGCCCTCGTCGTTCGCGTCGTTGCCGTGATCGTGCCACAGAAGCAAGGACCGCGAGCGCCACAGCGGGGCAGCTTGACGTTATGCTCTGCCGCGAGCGACAGCGACCGCTGCGCACGCAAGGGAACAGTCGAACGATGGGATTCCACCGCCGCTTCCAAGCCGAGCCGTGCACCGTTTCGGTGCCGCGCCGCCGGAACCTCAAGTCGCTCGCGTTGCTGGCCGCAGCCGCGATCGCCGCGCCCGCGCGCGCGCAGGACGCGTATCCGTCGCGGCCGATCCGCCTGATCGTGCCGTTCGCTGCCGGCGGCGCGATCGACATCATCTCGCGCACGATCTCCGCCGAGTTGTCGAAGCAACTCGACCAGCCGATCGTGATCGACAACCGTCCCGGCGCCGGCGGATCGATCGGCGCCGAGGCAGCTGCGCGGGCGGCGCCCGACGGCTACACGCTGGTCGCCGGCACGTCGGCGACCCATGCGGTGAACCCGGCGCTGTACGCGAAGCTGCCGTACGACGTCGAGAACGATTTCATCGCCGTCTCGTACTGGGGCGGCGTGCCGAACGTGCTCGTGGTGACGCCGGCGAGCGGCATCGCATCGCTCGACGACCTGATCGCGCGCGCGAAGCAGGCGCCGGGCAAGCTCACGTTCGGTTCGGCCGGCCACGGGACGTCGCTGCATCTGGCCGGCGAGATGTTCCAGCGCGCCGCCGGCGTGCAGCTGACGCACGTGCCGTACAAGGGCGGCGCGCCGGCATCGGTCGACCTGCTGGCCGGCAACATCACCATGATGTTCGATACGGTCGCGGTGTCGCTGCCGAACCTGCGCGCCGGCAAGACGGTCGCGCTGGCAGTGGCCGCGCCCGAGCGGCACTTCGCGCTGCCCGACGTGCCGACGTTCGCCGAGAAAGGTTTCCCCAGCGTCGACAGCGGCACGTGGACCGGATTGTTCGCGCCGCGCCAGACGCCGCCGGGAGTCGTGCAGCGGCTCGAGAAGGCCAGCGCGGCCGCGCTGGCCGAGCCCGAGACGCTGGCGAAGCTGCGGGCCAGCGGCGTGCAGCTGCGCCCGATGGGCAGTGCCGAATTCACGCGCTTCGTCGGCGCGGAAGTTCGCAAGTGGGGCCAGCTGGTGAAGGAAGCCGGGATCAAGCTCGAGTAGGCAAGGAGGAGAACAGATGGCGAAGCTTCTGGTTCACGTGACGAGCGGGCCCGAAAACCCGACCAAGGCCGCGCTCGCGTTCCTGGTCGCGAAAACGGCCGCCGACGCCGGTCACGACGTGACCGTGTTCGTCGCCGGCGACGCAGCGCAGCTGATGCGCAACGCAGTGCTCGACAACCTGGTCGGCATCGGCACCGGTAAGCTGCGCGAGTCGTACGACGCGCTCGCGGCGAAGGGCGTGCGGTTCTACGTGTCCGGGATGTCTGCGAAGGCGCGCGGGATGACCGACGCCGATCTGCAGGGCAAGCCGGCGGAATTCGCGATGCCGGATCGGCTGGTGCAGCTGACGCTCGAAGCGGACCGAACGCTGGTTTATTGATCTCGGAAGGTCGCGCAGTCGCGTCGGCGCCGATCGGCGCACGCGCGCCGGTCGACTAAACCAGCAGCCCCTGGCGCTCCACGAACGCGACGATCTCGTCGAGCCCGCGCCCTTCCTTCAGGTTGCTGAATACGAACGGCCGCGTGCCGCGCATCCTGCGCGCGTCGCGCTCCATCACGTCGAGCGACGCGCCGACGTACGGCGCGAGGTCGATCTTGTTGATGACCAGCAGGTCGGACTTGATGATGCCGGGGCCGCCCTTGCGCGGGATCTTGTCGCCGGCGGCCACGTCGATCACGTAAATCGTCAGGTCCGACAGCTCGGGCGAAAACGTCGCCGCCAGGTTGTCGCCGCCGGACTCGACGAACACGATCTGCAGCTGCGGGAAGCTGCGCGTCAGCCGCGCGACCGCCTCGAGGTTGATCGACGCGTCCTCGCGAATCGCCGTGTGCGGGCAGCCGCCGGTCTCGACGCCGAGGATGCGCTCGCGCGGCAGCGCGTCGTGCCGCACCAGGAACTCGGCATCCTCGCGCGTATAGATGTCGTTCGTGACCGCCGCGATCTGGTAGCGGTCGCGCAGCCGCTGGCACAACGCGAGCGTCAGCGCCGTCTTGCCGGAGCCCACCGGGCCGCCGATTCCCACGCGCAACGGGCCGTGACCGCTCATCGCGTCCCCCCTCCATTCACGAGCGAAACAACCTCGAATACTGGGTCTCGTGCCGCATCGACGCGATCGCCAGACCCGGTGCCGCGCTCGACCACAGCTCGGGCGGCAGCTCGCAGGCGCGCCGCGCCACGTCCGCGACCTGCGGCCCCAGCGCGAGCAGCAGCCGCTGCGCGGCGATCTGGCCGATCGGCAGCGCCTTGATCAGCACCATCGCCTGGTTCTCGGCGAAGCTCCACAGGAAACTCTCGGCGGCTTCGGCCTGGGTCACGCCGAGCCGCTGCGCAGCGAGCGCCCACGCGAGCGGCAGCGCCGGCGGATCGAGCGACTCCAGCGCGGCGCGTTGCGCCGGGGTCGGCGCGAGTTCGCCCGCGCACACGTCGGCGATCCAGCGGCCGAGCGAAAAGCCCATCTGCTCGGTCTCGAGCCGCAGCTCGGCGCTCTCGCGCGCTGCGAGCGCCTGGGCGTTCAGCGCGCGCAGCGCGTGCGGCTCGCACGCCGGTTGCGCGCTCCACGCGCGGTAGGCGGCAACCATCAGCGGCGCATCGAACGCGCCGACCGCAAGTTGCAACGCGTCGACGACCCACTGCCGCGCGCTCGTCTCGTCGTGCACGACGCCGCCATCGATCGCCGCTTCGAGTCCGCTCGAATAACTGTACGCGCCGATCGGCAGCGCCGGGCTCGACAGCTGCAGCAGGCGGGACAGCATCAGCGGCGGCGATGCAGGCGGGACTGCGGATCGCCGTGCGACGGGTCGGGGTCATGACCGTGATGCGGGTGGCCGTGGTGGTGCGAATGGCCGTGGTCGTGCCCATGGCCCCCATCGTGCCCACCGTCGTCGAACGCATGGATCCGCCCGCCGTGCCCCTGGTCGTCGTGCTGGTGATGGACGTGGCTGTGGCCGTACGCGCCCGATTCCGGCTCGAAGCCCGCGACGATCCGGTGCACGTGACCCCCGAGCCGCTCGATCATCGCCTGCAGCACGTGATCGGGCAGCAGCCGCAGCCAGCCGTCGCCGACCTGCAGCGGAACGTGCCGGTTGCCGACGTGATATGCGATTCGCGCAAGCTGCGCCGCATCGTGCGCATGGACCTCGAGCACCTCCTCGGGC
>DATLGW010000451.1:0-2572 GCA_035540315.1 Burkholderiaceae bacterium
GTACGTCGGCGTCGTCGGCATCGTGGCGGTCACGACGCTGGCGACAGTGTCGCTGACGACGTGGAACACGGTCGCATACACGAACTACGGGCTGGTGCTGCCGCTGGCGGGGGGGCTGACGATGGCGATGCTGATTGCCGCGTTGAACCTCGCGGTCGGCTACTTCATCGAAGGCAGGTCGCGGCGCGCGATGATCGGCCTGTTCGGCCAGTACGTGGCCCCGCAGCTGGTCGAGCGGATGGCCGGCGATCCGACCCGCCACGTCGGCATCGACAGCCAGAACAAGGAGCTGACGATCCTGTTCGCCGACATCCGCGGCTTCACGCGGATCGCCGAGAGCATGGACCCGCAGCAGTTGCGCGAATACCTGAACCGATTCCTGACTGCGATGACCGAAGTGATCTACGCCTACAATGGCACGGTCGACAAGTACATGGGCGACGCGGTGATGGCGTTCTGGGGAGCGCCGATCGAGGATGCGGCGCATGCCGATCATGCAGTCGCCGCGGCACTGGCGATGCAGGACGAGGTCGCGCGGCTGAACGCGGAGTTCCAGCTGATCGGTCTGCCGCCGCTCGCCGTCGGGATCGGCATCAATACCGGCGTGGTTCGGGTCGGCGACATGGGATCGCGGCTGCGGCGCGCGTACACCGCGATCGGCGATGCGGTGAACCTCGCGTCGCGGCTCGAGGGGCTGAGCAAGACGCTCGAAGTGCCGATCGTGGTCGGCGAAGCCACGCGTGCCGCGGTCAGGAGCGTGACGCTGGAGTTCGTCGCCGAGACCGAGGTCGCGGGCCGCGTCGAGCGCGTGCGGGTGTACACGCCGGCGCGCGCGATCGGATGGCTGCCGGCTGCACGGCCCGGCGCTGCGACGCCGGTCGCGGAACGGGTCGCATGAAGCTGACCGTGCTCGGTTGCAGCGGCGGCATCGGCGCGCGCGCCCGCACGACGTCGTTCCTGCTCGACGAGGACGTGCTGATCGACGCCGGCACCGGCGTCGAGGATCTGACGATCGACGAACTCGCGCGGATCGACCACGTGTTCCTGTCGCATTCGCACCTGGACCACATCGCGGCGTTGCCGCTGCTGGTCGACTCGGTCGGCGCGCGGCGCAGCCGGCCGCTGGTCGTGCACGCGCTGCCCGAGACGATCGACGCGCTGCGCGCGCACATCTTCAACTGGGTGATCTGGCCGGACTTCACCGAGATTCCGCACTACGAGCGGCCATGGATGGTGTTCGAGCCGATGGGGATCGACACCGTCGTCACGCTCGGAGCGCGCTCGATCCGCAGCATCGCGGCGAATCACACGGTGCCGGCGCTGGGATTCCACGTGTTCACCGCGGACGCGGCACTGGTCTATTCCGGCGACACCTGGCCGAACGACGAGTTCTGGCGCGCCGTCAACGGCATCCGCAACCTGCGTTACCTGATCATCGAGACCGCGTTCTCGAACCGCGAGCAGGACCTGGCGAAGTCCGCCAAGCACCTGTTCCCGATCCAACTCGGCGAGCAGCTGCAGAACCTGCGCAAGGAGCCGCAGGTTCTGATCACGCACCTGAAGCCGTCGGACCGCGAGCTGATCGAACGCGAGATCGGCGCGTGGGCCGGCCGCTTCTTTCCGCGGGTGCTCGAGCCCGGCCAGGTGCTCGAGCTCTGAGCGCCACGTCGTTTCGCGCTGCGAATCGACGCAGCGCGTCAGTCCCGAGTGACGCATTCGGTCAGTCGCAGCCGATGCGACCGCCGGCGCGTGTGCACTTCGTCACCGATTGCGCCGTACGTGCACCGGCCGTGCCCGTTCGCCGGTCATCGCGAACCGTTCGTCGGCGCCAGCGGCCGCTGGCACGGAAGTGGCTCGATAGCGCCCGACTGTCGCCGCCGGCGCAGCAACTTTCGACTGAACGGAGATCTCATGTCCAAGCGTCTGCAGAAGGGTTTCACCCTGATCGAACTGATGATCGTCGTGGCGATCATCGGCATCCTGGCGGCGATCGCGATTCCCGCCTATCAAGACTACACGGTGCGTGCTCGCGTTTCCGAAGGTCTGTCGCTCGCGTCGAGCGCGAAGACCGCGGTGGCCGAGAACGCGGTGAACGGGCAGTCGTTCAGCCTGGGCTGGGACGCGCCGAGCGCGACCCGCAACGTCGCGAGCGTCGCGATCAACACCGCGTCGCCGCGCGGCGTGATCACGATCACGTACAACGCAGTTGCCGGCGGCGGCACGCTGCTGCTGGTGCCGTTCACCGGCACGGTCGCTGCGCCGGTCGAACTGCCGGCGATCGGCACGCCGCCCCCGGGGTCGATCAACTGGCAGTGCAAGGCCGCCGGCAGCACGTTCACGATCGGCGGCTCCGGGACGCTGCTGGCGAAGTACGCGCCGGCCGAGTGCCGCTGATCGAACGCTGAATCGGCGGCGTTGCCGCCGAGTCTGAAACAGGGCGCGTGAGCGCCCTGTTTTCTTTGTGCGCCCAGCATGGGCACGATCTTGCAGGTAAGAGTCCTCTCATGAGTTGACCACAGCGAGTGAAGCGAAGCGCAACTGCGTGAGGGTGACCGAGCGTGGGGAGGAAGCG
>DATLGW010000452.1:0-20578 GCA_035540315.1 Burkholderiaceae bacterium
CGGCCAGAACGAGCTGCTCGAGGCGATCTCCGGCGAGGATCCGCGCGCCCCCGCAGCCAGCGTCAGGATCGACGGTCACGATGCCGGGGGCACCGGCGTTGCGCGGCGGCGCGCGCGCGGACTGGCGTTCGTGCCCGAGGAGCGGTTGGGTCGTGCGGCCGTCCCGACGCTCGGGCTGCATCTGAACACGCTGCTGACGACGGCGGCTGCGCCGCTGGTGCGGCGCGGGCTGATCGATGCGCGCGCGACCGTCGCGCACGCCGCGCGGATCATCGCGCAATACGACGTTCGCGGCGCCGGGCCGCGCGCGCCGGCGCAGAGCCTGTCGGGCGGCAACCTGCAGAAATTCGTCGTCGGCCGCGAGCTGATCAAGTCGCCCGCGGTGCTGGTCCTCGCGCAGCCGACCTGGGGCGTGGACGTCGGGGCCGCCGCGCGGATCCGAGCCGAGCTCGTCGCGCTGCGCGATGCCGGCGCCGCGGTGCTGGTCGTGTCGGAAGAGCTCGATGAATTGTTCGAGGTCTGCGACGCGTTGCACGTGATCGCGAACGGGCGCCTGTCGCCGCGGATCGCGATCGGCGACGCAAGCGTCGAGCGCATCGGCGAACTGATGGGCGGTGCCGCGGCGCCCGCGGCCGCCGCGACGGCGGGCGCGGCTTGAGCGGGCTGCCCGCGGCAAGGCCGGCGCCGCGGCTGCGCGGCTTGCGGCTGGAGCCGCGCGCGGCGCCGTCGCAAGCGATGCGCTACGGCTCGCCGCTGCTCGCGCTGGCGCTGACCGCGGCGTTCGGCGCGCTGCTGTTCGTCGCGCTCGGCCGCGACCCGCTGTCCGGGCTGCAGGTGTTCCTGATCGCGCCGCTCGAGTCGGCGCGCGGCTGGTCCGAGGTCGGGCTGAAGATGACGCCGCTGCTGCTGGCGTCGGTCGGGCTGGCGATCTGCTACCGCGCCAACGTGTGGAACATCGGCGCCGAAGGCCAGCTGGTCGCCGGCGCGATTGCCGCCGGCGGCGTCGCGCTGCTGGCGACGCCCGAGTCGCCGCGCGCCTTCGTGCTCGCGGTGCTGGCCGCCGGCGCTGCCGGAGGGCTGGCGTGGGCGGCGATCACCGCGCTGCTGCGCGACCGCTTCCATGCGAACGAGATCCTGGTCAGCCTGATGCTGACCTACATTGCGCAGCTGTGGCTGCTGTATCTCGTGCACGGGCCGTGGCGCGATCCGATGGGGTTCAGCTTCCCGTACAGCCGGCAGTTCGAGGCGGCGGCGCTCGTGCCGCTGATCGCGCCGCCGACGCGGCTGCATGCGGGGCTGCTGATCGCGTTCGCGGCGGCGCTCGCCGCGTGGCTGTACCTGGCGCGATCCCGCAGCGGGTTCGCGCTGCAGGTGGCCGGCGCCGCGCCCGCGGCCGCGCGTTTCGCCGGCTTCAGCTGGCGGCGCGGGCTGTGGATCTCGCTGGCGGCAAGCGGCGCGCTGGCGGGTCTGGCCGGCGCGTTGGAGGTTGCCGGGCCGATCGGACAGCTGACGCCGAACGTGTCGCCCGGCTACGGCTTCGCCGCGATCATCGTCGCCTGGCTCGGCCGGCTGCATCCGATCGGCTGCGTGCTCGCGGCGTTCGCGATGGCGCTGGTGTACATCGGCGGCGAGTTGTCGCAATCGCGGCTCGGGCTGCCGCATGCGATCACCGGCGTGTTCCAGGGCATGCTGCTGCTGACGCTGCTTGCCTGCGACACGCTGGTCCACTACCGGATCCGCCGCAGCTGATGGATGCGTTCGCCGCGCTCGTTGCCGCCACGCTGAATGCGGGAACGCCGATCCTGCTGGCCAGCCTCGGCCTGCTGATCAACGAGCGCTGCGGCGTCGTCAACCTCGGCGCCGAGGGAATGATGCTGATCGCCGCGATCGCCGGTTTCGCCGTCGGATTCCACAGCGGCAGCGTGCTGCTCGGGCTGCTCGCCGGCATGCTCGCCGGCGCCTCGCTGGCGGCGCTGTTCGGGGCGCTGGCGATCGGGCTCGTGACGAACCAGTATGCAACCGGTCTGGCGATCACGCTCTTCGGCGCCGGCCTGTCGGCATTCATCGGGTTGCCGTACGTGGGCGCAGCGCTGCCGGCCGCGCCGGCGGCCGGCTTGCCATGGCTCGAGGATCTGCCGTGGCTCGGTCCGGCGCTGTTCTCGCTGCATCCGATGGTTTACGTCGCGTGGATGTTGACCGCGCTCGCCGCCTACGTGCTCGCGCGCACGCGGATCGGTCTGGTGATGCGCGCGGTCGGCGAATCGCCCGAGTCGGCGCACGCGATCGGGCTGCAGGTGCGCTGGATCCGGTTCGCCGCGGTCGCGGCGGGCGGAGCGTGCTGCGGCCTCGGCGGCGCCTACCTGTCGCTGGTCTACACGCCGCTGTGGTCCGAGGGAATGGTCGCCGGCCGAGGCTGGATCGCGCTGGCGCTGACGACGTTCGCAACCTGGCGCCCGTGGCGGGTCGCGCTGGGCGCGTACCTGTTCGGCAGCGTGACGATGATCCAGCTGTACCTGCAGGCGGCCGGCGTGCAGATCGCTTCGCAGCTGTTGTCGATGCTGCCTTATGCGGCGACGATCGTCGTGCTGGTGCTGATCTCGTGGCGGCCGCAGTTCCTGCGGCTGAACGTTCCGGCCAGCCTCGGCAAGCCGTTCCACCCGTGATTTCGAAGACGACGGAGGCAACTTAGTGGATTCCGACCTGAAGCAGTACATCGCGAGCCTGCCCAAGGCCGAGCTGCATCTTCACATCGAGGGCACGCTCGAGCCCGAGATGATGTTCGCGCTCGCCGAACGCAACGGCGTCGCACTGCCGTACCCCGACGTCGATGCGGTGCGCGCCGCGTACGAGTTCGACGACCTGCAATCGTTCCTCGACCTGTATTACGCGGGGGCCGCGGTGCTGCGCACCGAGCAGGATTTCCACGACCTGACCTGGGCGTACCTGCAGCGCGCGCACGCCGACGGCGTCGTGCATGCGGAGATCTTCTTCGATCCGCAGACGCACACGGAGCGTGGCATCGCGTTCGAGACCGTGCTCGACGGCATCGTCGCCGCGCTCGATGCGGGCCGCGAGCGGCTGGGGATCAGCTCGCGGCTGATCCTGTGCATGCTGCGGCACCTGTCGGAGCAGGCGGCGTTCGACACGCTGGCGCAGGCCGAGCCGCATCGGAAGCGGATCCACGGCATCGGGCTCGACTCGTCCGAGCGCGGCAACCCGCCCGAGAAGTTCGCGCGGGTGTTCGCGGCGGCGCGCGAGCTCGGCTGGCATGCGGTCGCGCATGCGGGCGAGGAGGGGCCGCCGGAATACATCGTGCAGGCGCTCGACGTGCTGCGCGCCGAACGGATCGATCACGGCGTCGCATGCGAGCGCGATCCGGCGCTGCTGGCTCGGATCGTGCGAGAGCAGGTGCCGCTGACGGTATGCCCGCTGTCGAACCTGCGGCTGAAGGTGTTCCGCGACCCGGCGCAGCACAACCTCGCGCGGTTGCTGCGCGCCGGCGCCTGCGTCACGGTGAACTCCGACGATCCCGCGTATTTCGGCGGCTACGTCGCCGACAACTACCGCTTCGTCGCCGAGGCGCTGGGCGTGACGCGCGCCGAGCTCGCGCAGCTGGCCGCGAACAGCCTGCGCGCGTCGTTCCTGCCGCGCGAGCGGCGCGATGCGCTGCTGGCCGACCCGCGCTTGGGCGCTGCCGGCGCCGGAGCGCAATGATGCGCGGCGCGCTCGGCGTCGCCGCGGCCCTCGTGGCGGCATCGACCAGCGCGCCGGCGCAGGCGCCGGCGCAGGCCGCGAAGACGGGTCAGGCGGTCTATCAGCAAACCTGCGCGGTCTGCCATGCGACCGGTGTCGCCGATGCGCCGAAGTTCGGCGACGTCGCGCAATGGAAGCCGCTGATCGAGGAAGGCCAGGCGCACGTGACGGCGCACGGCTGGGTCGGCGTGCGCGCGATGCCCCCGCGCGGCGGCGATTCCTCGTTGTCGCTCGAGGAGTTCGCCCGCGCAGTCGCCTACATGGCCCGCGCGGCCGGCGCCGACTGGCGCGACCCGGATCCGGCGCTGCTGACGCGGATTGCGAACGAGGCGAGCGAAGCCGAAAAGAAGCGCTAGGAGCGCTACGGGCGACGCCGGTATCGGGCTTCAGCGATTCGCCGCGGGCGGCACGTCGCCCGCCGGCGGCAGCGGGGCCGCCGCGTCGGTCTGCCCGCTGACCCGCTCGCGCGGCTCGCCGCGCTTCTCGAGCTTGCGCTCGAGCTCGATCATCTCGCGCCCGAGCGCCTGGCGCTGCTCGGCGTCGATCAGCTTCCTGACTTTCGGGAACAGGTGCTCCTCTTCCTCTTCATGATGATGCTCGGCCTGTTCCTTGAGCACGTGCAGCTTGGCCTCCCAGTTCCGGTCGGACGGCTGCATCGGCAGCAGGTCGGCCATCACCCGCTTCAGCGACAGATGCTCCTCGAGCGACTCGAGCAGGATGTCCTCGGTGCGGTTCGCGCGCACCGCCGGATAGAACACCTGCTCCTCGGCCGTCATGTGCATCGTCAGGTGATCGGCCGCACGCTCGTACAGGCGCCGGGCATCGTCGCCGTCTCCGGCCTCCATGGCCTGCTCGAGCAGGGCCTCGAGCTCGCGGTGCTGCTTCAGCAGATAGTCGATCGCGTCCATTCCGGATTCCTTGTCCAAATCTGCATCAGGGGAAACCCTGTCCCCGCTGGCAAGTCCGGTGCCTGCCCGTGCGGTTTGTCCGGTTCCGCCACGCCCGCGTCGACTGCGGCTGCGCCGTCGGCGTAATATTGCGCGTCGTCCAAACCAGACACCGGAGGAGAGGAACCATGGGCGCCCTGAATTCGCTGTCCCGCGCCGCCGGCGGCTTGCTGCTCGCAGGCGCGCTGCTGGTGCCGGCGCTGGCTGCCGCGCAGGAAACCTGCAGCCATCGCGGCCAGCTCGACGAGCTGTATTGCGACGAGAACAAGGACCTCGTCGCCGACCCGCCGAAGGACCCCAAGAAGTGGAAGAACCCCAGCACGCTGGTGTTCACCTACACGCCGGTCGAGGACCCGGCGGTGTACCAGGACATCTTCAAGCCGTTCCTCGAGTACCTGGGCAAGTGCACGAACAAGCGGGTCGTCTACTTCCCGGTGCTGTCGAATGCGGCCGAGATCGAGGCAATGCGCTCGGGCCGACTGCACGTCGGCGGCTTCTCGACCGGACCCACCGGCTTCGCCGTCAATCTGGCGGGCGCGATCCCGTTCGCGGTCAAGGGCTACGAAAAGGAGTTCCAGGGCTACCGGCTGATCATGATCGTCAAGAAGGACAGCCCGTTCCAGAAGCTGGCGGACCTCAAGGGCAAGAAGGTCGCGCACACGTCGCCGTCGTCGAACTCGGGGCACCTGGCGCCGACCGTGCTGTTCCCGCCCGAAGGGCTGGTTCCCGGCAAGGACTACAACATCCTGTTCTCGGGCAAACACGACCAGTCGGTGATGGGGGTGAATTCGGGCGACTACGATGCGGCGCCGGTGGCGTCGGACGTGTTCACGCGGATGGCCGAACGCGGACAGGTCAAGAAGGACGATTTCCGCATCATCTACCAGAGCCCGATCTTCCCGACCTCGTCGTTCGCCTATGCGCATGACCTGGCGCCCGAGTTCGCGAAGCAGCTGGTCAAGTGCTTCTACGACTACCGGTTCCCCGACGACATGAAGAAGGCGTTCGGCGGCGCCGATCGCTTCTTCCCGGTCACCTACGAGAAGGACTGGGCAGTCGTGCGCAAGGTCGCCGAGGAAAGCGGCACGCCGTTCAACCGCGCCGCGTACGACAAGGAAGCGGCGCGCGAGGAAGCCGCCGCGAAGAAGAAGGCCGAGGCGGCCGGCAAGAAGAACTAGCGCCAGTGCATGCGCCGACGGGAGCCGCGGGAGCGGCTCCTTTCTCGGGGTCCGCAACGCAGCCTTCCGCGGCCGCAACCGCGGCAGCGCCTGCGCTGTCGATCCGCCGCCTGTACAAGGAGTACCGGCGCGGCGTCCCGGTGCTGCGCGACGTCAACCTCGAGATCCGCGGCGACGGCATCACCGCCGTGATCGGTCCGTCGGGGACCGGCAAGAGCACGCTGATCCGCTGCATCAACCGGCTCGTCGATCCGACGTCGGGCGAGATCGTATTCGGCGGCGTCGACCTCGCGAAGCTGTCGGGCCGGTCGCTGCGCGAGGCGCGCCGGCGCATCGGCATGGTGTTCCAGGAGTACAACCTGGTCGAGCGGCTCACGGTGATCGAGAACGTGCTGTGCGGCCGGCTCGGCTACGTCGCGCCGTTGCGCGCCTGGCTGCGCCGCTTCCCCGAAGAAGACCTGGCGGCAGCGTTCGAGCTGCTCCAGATCGTCGGGTTGCGCGAGTTCGCGAACCAGCGCGCCGACAGCCTGTCGGGCGGGCAGCGCCAGCGCGTCGGAATCGCGCGCGCGGTCATGCAGCGACCCGAGCTGCTGCTGGCCGACGAGCCGACGTCGTCGCTCGACCCGAAGACGTCGGTCGAGATCATGGAGCTGATGGCCCGGCTGGCGGCCGAGCGCAACCTGCCGGTGATCCTGAACATCCACAACGTGCCGCTGGCCAAGCGCTTCGCCACGCATGTGATCGGAATGTCCGGCGGTCGCGTCGTCTACGACGGGCCGCCCGGCGGGCTGACCGACGAGCACCTGAAGCAGATCTACGGCGGCGAGGACTGGCTTGAGTAGCGCCGCGCCATCGCTGCGCGCCCGCGCGTTCCCGCCGAACTGGGGCGCGCGGATCGCGTGGCTCGCGCTCGCCGCGTATTGCGTGTATGCGGCGAGCCAGCTCGAGATCACCTGGGAGCGCTTCGTCTTCGGGCTCGACAACGGCGCCCGCTTCATCGGCCGGATGCTGCCGCCGAACTTCGACAAGTGGCAGCTGATGGTCTCGGGCCTGCTCGAGAGCCTGCAGATCGCGTTCCTGTCGTCGGCGATCGGCATCGCGGTGTCGCTGCCGATCGGGCTGCTCGCGGCCCGCAACCTGATGCCGGTGTGGGCGACGTGGCCGGCGCGGTTCCTGATCGCGCTGTGCCGATCGTTCCATCCGGTGATCGTCGCGATCCTGTTCGTCAAGGCGGTCGGATTCGGCGCGCTCGCCGGAATCGCCGCGCTGACGGTCGCGTCGATCGGCTTCGTCGGCAAGCTGTTCGCCGAGGCGATCGAGGAGATCTCGCTGAAGCAGGTCGAGGCAATCCGCGCGACCGGCGCGCCGTTCATGAACGTGATCGCTTTCAGCGTGCTGCCACAGGTGCTCGCGCGGTTCATCGGCTTCGCGACCTACCAGCTCGACTCGAACCTGCGCAACTCGACGATGGTCGGCATCGTCGGCGCCGGCGGCATCGGCGGCACGCTGTTCTCGGCATTCCAGCGCTTCGACTACGACTTCGTGCTCGCGATCCTGATCGCGATCATCGCGATGATCATGGTCAGCGAAGTGGCCTCGCAATGGGTGCGCAAGAGTTTTCAATAGGATCGGGCGCGCGCGTGCGCTGGCAGCGGTTCACGCCCGCGCAGCGGCTGGCGCGCTTCACCGTCTACCTGACGATCGTCGCCGCAGTCGTCTGGTCGGTGCGCACCGTCGAGGTGATCCCCGAGTTCCTGTACGACGCGCCCGAGCAGGTCGTCGACCTGCTGGTGCGGATGTGGCCGATCGACTGGGCGTATTACCCGCAGACCGTGCATGCGGCGCTGATCGAGACGCTGCACATCGCCACGCTCGGCACGATCCTCGCGATCCTGATGGCGCTGCCGCTGGCGCTGCTGGCGGCGAACAACCTGACGCCGTCGGTGCCGCTGAACCTCGCGGCCAAGCTGGTGCTGGTGTCGTCGCGTTCGGTCAACAGCCTGGTGTGGGCGCTGCTGTTCGTTGCGATCTTCGGCCCCGGCGCGCTCGCCGGCACGATGGCGATCGCGTTCCGCAGCGTCGGCTTCGTCGGCAAGCTGCTGGGCGAGGCGATCGAGGAGGCGCACAAGGGGCCGATCGAGGCGCTGGTCGCGACCGGTGCGCCGCGGTCGAGCGTGCTGCTGAAGGGCTATTGGCCGCAGGTCGAGCCGGCGTTCTGGTCGATCGCGTTGTTCCGCTGGGACATCAGCATGCGCGAGTCCGCGGTGCTCGGGCTGGTCGGCGCCGGCGGCATCGGCATGCTGCTCGAGTCGTCGATGGAGCTGTTCCGCTGGGAGCGGGTCGCGCTGATCCTGCTGGTGATCTTCGCGCTGGTGCTGATCGCGGAGTTCGTCGTCACGTACATCCGCAAGAAGATCATCTGAGGCGCTTGGCGTCGACCACGCGATGGCTGCACCGGAACGACGAGACGCCGCTGCGCTGTGGGGCGCGGCCGACGCCTACGACCGCTACATGGGGCGGTGGAGCCGCGGCGTCGCGCAGCGTTTCCTCGAGTGGCTCGCTCCGGGCCGCGGCGCGTCGTGGGCCGACCTGGGCTGCGGCACCGGCGAGTTGAGCCTGCAGATCGTCGAGCGCTGCGAGCCGGCGCGGCTGGTCGGCGTCGATGCGTCGGCCGCGTTCGTCGCGCATGCGTCGGCGCGGATTCCGAAAGCAGAATTCGCGCACGGCGACGTCACCGCGCTTGCGCTGCCGGACGCGGCATTCGATTGCGCGGTCAGCGGCTTGCTGCTGAACTTCGTGCCGGACAAGGCGCGGGCGCTGGCGGAGATGGTCCGCATCGTCCGCCCGGGCGGCACGGTCGCGCTGTACGTGTGGGACTATGCCGCGCACATGCAGATCATGCGGCACTTCTTCGATGCGGCGCGCCAGATCGACCCGGGTGCGGCGGCGTTCGACGACGGCGTCAACGCGCCGATCTGCCGGCCCGGACCGCTCGCCGAGCATTCGCTGCGGCCGGATTGCGCGAGGTCCGGACGGCGCCGATCGACATCGCTGCGGCGTTCGTCGACTTCGACGACTACTGGACGCCGTTTCTCGGCGGCACCGGATCGGCGCCGAAGTACGTCGCGTCGATCTCCGACGAACTGCGCGAGCGGATCCGGCAGGCCGTGCGCGCGCGGCTGCCCACCGGGCCGGACGGCGAGATCCTGCTGGCGGTCAGGGCGTGGGCAGTGCGCGGGACGGCGTGACCTCGTCGCACGAATGCCGGCAAGTCATTTGACCGCCGGGCGCACCGGCGGCGCCAGTGCCAGCTTGCGGGCACGCACGATCAAGCGGCGATCGAACGTGACCATCTCGTCGCAGCGCCGACTCGAGGTCAGGTGCAGCGCGTCAGCAAAATCGATGCCGCGCCGGCAGTGCGACAGCGCCTCTTCGACCGCATCCTCGTCCTCGATCGTGATCCCCGGCAGCGCGATCAGGTGCGCGAGGCACTCGACGACGGATGTCGGCGGCTGCTCCGCCACGTATTGAAGAACCCATGCGAGCTCCAGCAGCACCGTCTTGGGGATGAATAACTCGCCGCGATCGAGAATCGCCGTCGCGACGGCTGCCTGCGCCGGGTCGTCGCGCAGGTAGTAACGCGCGAGCACGTTCGTATCAACGCTTCGCACGCGTAACGGCCTTTCTCATTGCGACGCCGCCATCGAGTTGCTCGGTCGGAATTCGCGGACCCCGGTAGTTCAGGATTGCCGGCCCCTCGTCGATCCGAGAGCCGGACCGCTTCTTCACGACCCGCAATTCGGCCACTTGACCCCGGACGTCGAACTCCACGCGAGTGCCGGGGGTGATGCCGAGCGCCTGCCTGATCTGCTTCGGGATCGTCACCTGCCCCTTGGTCGTCACCGAAACGCTGCCCATGTCCGATGCGCCGGAAGTAATACCAGGTAAGAATTATACCGGCGGAAAGGGATGGCCGCGCCGTGGAGCGGGCACGCGCCCTCGCACCGCCCGCGCCGTGATACGTTAGCCATGGCGAACCTGCGTTCGCGGAGAGTCGTCCGATGGCGGCTTCAGTCGGCAGTTCGATGGACGCACTGGTCGAGGAGCTCGCCGAGGCGAGGCAGCAGGAGGCGGCCACGCGCGATGGCCAACCCAGCGGTGCGCTTCCCGGGCGGCTGGTGCGCGGGCCGCAGCGCGCCGACTATCCGAAAAACCAGTAGCACACCGCAATTGCCGCGACGATCCCCGCCGCGTCCGCCACCAGCGCGCATCCGACCGCATGCCGCGCGCGCTTCAGGCCGACCGCGCCGAAATACACCGCGAGCACGTAGAACGTCGTCTCGGTGCTGCCCTGGATCGTCGCGGCCATCAGCGCCGGCAGGCTGTCGACACCGTGCGTCTTCATCGTCTCGATCAGCATTGCGCGCGCGCCGCTGCCGGAGAACGGCTTGACCAGCGCGGTCGGCAGCGCATCGACGAAGCGGGTGTCCCAGCCGGCGCCGATCGCGAGCCAGCGCACGCCGTCGAGCGCGTAGTCGAGCGCGCCGGATGCGCGCAGCGCGCCGATCGCGCACAGCATCGCGACCAGGTACGGCAGCAGGCTCTTCGCGACGTCGAATCCCTGCTTCGCGCCCTCGATGAAGCTGTCGAACACCGGGACCCCGCGCGCTGCGCCGACGAGCAGGAATGCGACGACCGTCCCGAACAGCGCGAGGTTGCCGGCCAGCGAAGAGACCGACGCCAGCATCGCAGCCGACAGGCTCGCGAGCACGGCGATCAGCGCGCCCAGCGCGACAGCGATTCCGGCCATCCATGCGAGCACGACCGGATCGCCCAGCCGCAGCCGCTGCACGAGCGCGACCGCGAGCAGCCCGGCGAGCGTCGACGCGCTGGTCGCGAGCAGGATCGGCAGGAACACCAGCGTCGGGTCGGCCGCGCCCTGCTGCAGCCGGTACATGAAGATCGTCACCGGCAGCAGCGTCAGCGACGACGTGTTGAGCACCAGGAACAGGATCTGCGCGTTGCTCGCCGTCGTTTCGCTCGGATTGAGCGTCTGCAGCTCGCGCATCGCGCGCAGGCCGATCGGCGTCGCGGCATTGTCGAGCCCCAGCCCGTTCGCGGCGAAGTTCAGCGTGATCAGGCCGATCGCCGGGTGGCGCGGCGGCACCTCGGGCATCAGCCGCGCGAACAGCGGCCCGAGCAGCCGCGCCAGCGCCTCGACCAGGCCGGCCTGCTCGGCGATGCGCAGCAGGCCCAGCCACAGCGTCAGCGTGCCGAACAGCACGATCATCACGTCGACCGACAGCTTCGCCATCGCGAACAGGTTGCCGGTCACCGCGGCGAAGACCGCGGGATCGCCGCCGATCAGCCAGCGCGCGAGCGCCGACGCGGCGGCGACGACGAAGAAACCGAGCCACAGGCCGTTGAGCACGCGGCAAGCCTACCCGATCCGCCGCCGATCGCCGATACTGTGCGTCGTCGCGCAACGTCGGCGCGTCGCTGCATCCTTCCGCAATGCGAGCGCGAGGTGACGCCATGAAATTCCGGTCGGCGCTGGTGTTCTTGATCGGCGGGTTGTTGGGGGCTGCGGCCGGTTTCGCGGCCGGAATCTTCTTCTATCCGTTCATCTTCCTGGCCGATATCGTCGGCACCGATCGGGTCGACTCGACGGTCGCCGGCCGCGTCGTCGCCTCGGGCGAGTTCATCCATGCGAATCCGTCCGATCCGATCCACTACGGCAAGGGCCGCGTGACCGCCTACCGCAAGCTCGTGCATCTCGAGGAGGATTTCGAGGTCGGCCCGGGCCCGAAATACCACGTGTACCTCGTGCCCGAAGCCGAGGTCACGCCGTCGACACGGGTCGAGAAGACGATGTACGTCGACCTCGGCCGCCTGCGCGCGTTTCGCGGCAGCCAGAACTACCCGGTACCCGACGGCGTCGACGTGTCTGCGTACGGCAGCATCGTCATCTGGTGCGAGCACTTCAACGTGCTGATTTCGCCGGCGCGCCTGAAGCACGGACCCTGATCCGCCGCGCCGCAGGCGCGTGCGTCACAGCGATACCGCTGCCGGCGCCGCTGTCCGCGGATACATCAGCCGATGCAGCGCGCGCTGATCGAAGCGGCGCCAGCCGTCCTCCGGCTGCGCGAGCCGGTCGGTGACCGCGTACAGCGCGGCGGGATGGTGGACGAGCCCGAAGTGGCTCGACTCGACCTCGACGTTCTCGGCATGCGGCGCGTCGGCTTCGACGCAGCAGCGCCACGGAACGATCGCGTCGCTGCGGCTGTAGATCGAGGTCCTCGGCACCGGCGGCGCCCGCATCGTTCCGGCGGCGGGCGCGTGATCCGCGTCGCGGCCGCTGAGCAGCTCGAATTCCCACCAGGCGTTGGTTGCGGACAGCCGGCATCCGAACGGCGAACCCATCATCACGATCGACCGCACCAGGTCGGGCCGGCGGCGCGCCAGCCGCCGCGCGTACAGCCCGCCCATGCTCCAGCCGATCACGCTGACCCGGCGGCCCGACTGCCGGTGCAGCCGTTCGAGCATCGGGACCAGATGCGCGTCGACGACGCCCCACCGGCCCAGGTTGCGCCCCAGGCCCCAACCGTGCACTGCGTGGCCGCAGCCCGCGAGGAATGCGCGCAGGAACATCGTGGCGCCGTCGTCGCGGTTCAGCGCCGGCAGCACCAGCACCGGATGGCCGTCGCCGCGGGGCGCGGCAGTCATCAGCCAAGGCGCCGACCACAGCAGCGCGCCGAGCTCCAGCGGCGCCCGCGCTTCCAGCAGCAGCATCGGCCGGGGCGGCCGGCGCTCGCGCCAATCGACATTCCGGGCAGTCGTAACGGGGCGGGTCATCATCTGTCCTCCAATATCCGGCAAGTTCCGGACCCGGGAGCCGATCGCGGAATAAGCGCCGCGGTGCGCCGGCCCCGGGTAACATCATGCGCAGAGCACAGCGCACGACGAACCCGTTCTGCGAGCGCGCCCGCCGCTTCGTTCGCGGCAAGCAAAACGAGAAGACGATCCGCATGAGCGAGCACCTGACGTTCTTTCAGCAGTTCCTGAGGAACCCGCGCCAGATCGGGTCGGTGATTCCGAGCTCCCGCTTTCTCGAACGACGGATCATCCGCGCTGCCGACATCGCGCGGGCCGACGTCGTGGTCGAGCTCGGCCCCGGCAACGGCGGCACGACGCGGGCGCTGCTGCGCGCGATGTCGCCGCAGGCGCGGCTGCTGGCGATCGAGATCAACCGCGATTGCTACGAGATGGTCTGCCGGATCCGGGATCCGCGGCTGACCGTGCACCTGGGCAGCGCGGAGAACCTGAGCGAGCTGTTGCAGCACTACGGGCTGGCGGCCGCCGACGTCGTCGTGTCGGGGATCCCGTTCTCGACGATGGACGAGGGAACGGCCGCGCGAATCGCCGCGGCGATCGCGGGAGCGCTGAAGCCCGGCGGCCGTTTCGTCGCGTATCAGGTCAGCCGCAAGGTCGCCGACGTCAATCGCGGCTTCCCCGGCCCGGCGCGGGTCGAGGTCGAACTGCTGAACATTCCGCCGTTGCGGGTGTTCCGCTGGGAGAAGCAGGCCGGCGGCGCCGAGTCGGCGCGCCGCGCCGCGTCGTCGCTGTAGCGCCTGGCGCAGTCGCGCGGCACGAGCTGCGCGATCAGGGAGGTCCGCGCCACCGCCTCAGACGTCGGACTCGGTGTCGTGCGGCCGCCTCGGACCGATCCGGTGCGACAGGTAGCCGAACACCGCCAGCACGATCCACGTCAGCACGGTGCCGGCGACCGCGATTCCGATCCGCCCCAACCCGACCGCCACGCCGAGTGCCGCGGTCACCCACAGGCTCGCCGCGGTGGTCAAGCCACGGATCTCGTGCTCGCGCGACAGCTTCAGGATCGTGCCGGCGCCGATGAAGCCGATGCCGGTGGCCACGCCCTGGATCACGCGCGATAGGTCCGCGACCGGCATGCCGATGTCGACCGCGACGATCACGAAGAACGCGCTGCCCAGCGACACCAGCATGTGCGTGCGCAGCCCCGCGGCCGTGCCGACGAATTCTCGCTGCAGGCCGATCAAGCCGCCGAGCAGCGCCGCGGTCAGCATTCGCACAGTGGCATGGCCGAGCTGCGACAGCGTCGGCAGGTCGTCGATCAGCTCGCGGATCAGCTCCATCACACGTTCCCCTGGCTCGAATCGGGTGCGGTTCGATCCTACAATGGCGGATGTTCGGCGCCGCGCGCGGCGCCGGACGCGGTCTGCCGGACGCTGCGCCCGGGACGTGCCGCAGCCCAATCGAAAGGACGAGCGCGTGACCCAGTCGAACTCCAACCGGCGCGCCCGGCGCGCGACGCTCCGGTGGCTCGCTTCGGCCGCAGCGGCGTCGGTGGCCGGCTCCGCCACGCGGGTCGGCGGCGCCGCCTCGGCGCAGCAGCTCACGGCACCCTCGTCGCGGCCCGCCGCGACCGGAACGCCGCTGCGGGTCGGCTTCGTCTTCGTCAGTCCGATCGCCGACGCCGGCTGGACCTATCAGCACAACCTGGGCCGGCTGCACCTGGAGCAGACGCTGGGCGCGCAGGTCGCGACCCGGTTCGTCGAAAAGGTGCAGGAAGGGCCCGATGCCGAGCGGGTGATCCGGGACCTGGCCGCGCAGGGCCATCCGCTGATCTTCGCGACGTCGTTCGGTTACATGGAGCCGACGGTGCGCGTCGCGCGCGAGTTTCCGAAGGTCGCTTTCGAGCACGCGACCGGATACAAGACCGGTCCGAACCTGGCGACCTACAACGCGCGTTTCTACGAGGGCCGGTACCTGGCCGGCCTGCTGGCTGGCGCCGCCACGCGCAGCAATACGCTCGGCTACGTCGCGGCATTCCCGATCCCCGAGGTCCTGCAGGGGATCAATGCGTTCACGCTCGGCGCCCGCGCAGTCAATCCGCAGGTCCAGACCCGGGTGATCTGGACCAACACCTGGTTCGATCCCGGCCGCGAGCGCGACGCCGCATTCACGCTGATCTCGCAGGGAGCCGACGTGCTCACCCACCACACCGATTCGTCGGCGGTGCCGCAGGCGGCCGAGGCGCGCGGCGCATGGGCAGTCGGATATCACTCCGACATGAGCAAGGCGGCGCCGACGCGTCATCTGGTGTCGGTCACCCACCATTGGGGCCCGTATTACGTGCAGCGGGCGCGAGCGGTGCTCGAAGGCGCCTGGAAGCCCCATTCGGTCTGGGGCGGCATGAGCGAAGGCTTCGTCAAGGTCGAAGCGGTATCGACCGCGCTGGCGCAGGAGGCGCGCGAGCGGATGCGTGCAGCCGAGCGCGAGATCATCGACGGCCGCCTGCACCCGTTCACCGGACCGCTGCGCGACAACGACGGCAAGGTGCGGCTGGAATCGGGCGCGATGAGCGACCAGGCGCTGCAGCGGATGGACTGGTTCGTCGAAGGCGTCGTCGGCCGCGTGCCGCGCAACTGATCCGCCACCGCGATCGATCCCGGACCGGCTGACGCGATGTTGCGCGCGATCCGCGGGGATGTGCTGCACTGCATTGCCGATCCGGCGTGGGGCGCCGATCCGGCCGCAGTCGAAACGCTGGCCGATGCGCTGGTCTTGATCCGCGACGGCCGCATCGAGCGGATCGCGCCGGCCGCCGCGCTACTGCCGCAGCTCGGCGGCGGCGTCGCCGTCGACGACTGGCGCGGCTGCCTGATCGTGCCGGGCTTCGTCGACGCCCACATCCACCTGCCGCAGGTCGACGTGATCGCGGCCTGGGGCGCGCAGCTGCTCGAGTGGTTGCAGCGTCATACCTATCCGCAGGAGCAGCGCTTCTGCGACGTCGCGCATGCGCGCGAGTCCGCCGCATTCTTCGTCGACGAGCTGCTGCGCAACGGCACGACGACCGCCGCGGTGTTCTGCAGCGTGCATCCGCACTCGGTCGATGCGCTGTTCGAGCAGGCCGAGCGGCGCGCGATGCGGCTGATCGCCGGCAAGTGCCTGATGGACCGCCACTGTCCGCCGGCGCTCGCCGATACCGCCGACGACGGCTATCGCGACTCCAAGGCGCTGATCGAGCGCTGGCACCGGCGCGGCCGGCTCGGCTATGCGATAACGCCGCGATTTGCCGGCACCAGCAGCGAATCGCAACTGCAGGCGTGCGGGCGGCTGGCGCGCGAGCATCCGGACGTGTGGATCCAGAGCCATGTCGCCGAGACCCGCGACGAGGTCGCGTGGATCGCGCAGCTGTACCCGCAGCGGCGCAGCTACCTCGACGTCTACGATCACTACGGGCTCGTGCGCGAGCGGTCGCTGTACGGGCACTGCATCTGGCTCGACGACGACGACCGGCGCCGGCTCGCCGAAGCCGGCGCCGCGGCGGTGTTCTGTCCGAGCTCGAACCTGTTCATCGGCAGCGGACTGTTCGATCTGCGCGCCGCGCGCAACGCCGGTCACCGCGTCGCGCTCGGCACCGACGTCGGCGCCGGCAACAGCTATTCGATGCTGCGCACGCTCGGCGACGCGTACAAGGTCACGCAGCTGCTGGGCGCCGCGCTGCCGCCGGCCGATCTGCTGTACGTCGCGACGCTGGGCGGCGCGCGCGCGCTCGGACTGCACGACGCGATCGGCAGCCTGCAGCCTGGCCGCGACGCCGACATCGCGGTGCTCGACCCGGCGGCGACGCCGCTGCTGGCGCGGCGCACCGCGCTGCGCGACGATCCGCTCGACCGCTTCTTCGCGCTGACCGCGCTGGGCGACGATCGCGCGGTGCGCTGCACGTACATTGCCGGAGAGCCATGGAATCGGTGACGTTCGACGACGTCGCGCAGGCCGCCGAGCGGCTGCACGGCAGCGTGCTGGAGACGCCGTGCGTGCCGTCGTACACGCTGTCGCAGGTGCTCGGCTGCGAGGTGTTCCTGAAGTTCGAGAACCTGCAGTTCACCGCGTCGTTCAAGGAACGCGGCGCGCTGAACAAGCTGCTGCAGCTGACGCCGCACGAGCGCGCGGCCGGCGTGGTCGCTGCGTCGGCCGGCAACCATGCGCAGGGCGTGGCGTTCCACGCGCAGCGGCTCGGCGTGCCGGCAGTGATCGTGATGCCGCGGTTCACGCCGTCGATCAAGGTCGAGAACACGCGCGCCTACGGCGCGCAGATCGTCCTCGAGGGCGAGACGCTGACCGAGGCGCGCGCGCACGCGCAACGGCTCGCGCGCGAGCGCGCAATGGCGTTCGTGCACCCGTACGACGACCCGGCCGTGATCGCGGGCCAGGGATCGATCGCGATCGAGATGCTGCGGCAGGTCCCGGCGCTCGACGCGCTGGCGATCTCGGTCGGCGGCGGCGGGCTGATCGCCGGAATCGCCGCGGCCGCGGCGCGGCTGCAGCCCGGCCTGGAAGTGGTCGGCGTGCAGACCGACCGGTTCCCGGCGATGTACAACGCGTTCCACGGCAGCGACTGCCCCGGCGGCGTCAGCACCGTGGCCGAAGGCATTGCGGTCCAGGAGCCGGGCCAGATCACGCGCGAGCTGATCGCGCGGCACGTCGCCGACATGCTGCTGGTCGACGAGGGCGACATCGAGCAGGCGATCGTGATGCTGCTCGAGATCGAGAAGACCGTCGTCGAGGGGGCGGGCGCGGCGGGGCTGGCGGCGTTGCTGCGCCATCCGCGCCGCTTCGCCGGGCGGCGCGTCGGCCTGGTGCTGTCGGGGGGCAACATCGACCCGCTGATGCTCGCCGGCATCATCCGCCGCGGCATGGTCCGCGCGGGGCGCCTGAGCCGGCTGCGGATCGACATCTCCGACCGGCCGGGCTCGCTGGCGAACCTGACCGCGCTGCTCGGTCGCGCCGGCGCGAACATCGAGGAGATCACGCACCAGCGCGCCTTCAGCTCGCTGTCGGTCGAGCGCACCGAAGTCGAGATCGTGATCCACACGCGCGGCCCGGCGCACGTGAAGGAGATCCTCGATGCGCTGTCCGAGGCCGGCTACCGCGTCGAGCGCTTCCAGGGAGTCGCCCGCCATGACGGCATCGCCAGCTGACTATCCGCGCGACCTGGTCGGCTACGGCCGCACGCCGCCGGACCCGAAGTGGCCGGGCGGCGCGCGGCTCGCGCTGCAGTTCGTGCTCAATTACGAGGAGGGCGGCGAGCGGAGCGTGCTGCACGGCGACGACGCGTCCGAGCAGTTCCTGTCGGAGATCATCGGCGCGGCTGCGTTTCCGGCGCGGCACCTGTCGATGGAGTCGATCTACGAGTACGGATCGCGCGTGGGCGTGTGGCGGATCCTGCGCGAGTTCGAGCGGCGCCGGCTGCCGCTGACGGTGTTCGGCGTTTCGATGGCGCTCGAGCGTCATCCGGAGGTCGCGCGCGCGTTCGTCGAGCTCGGCCACGAGATCGCGTGCCACGGCTGGCGCTGGATCCACTATCAGGACGTCGACGAGGCGACCGAGCGCGAGCACATGCGCATCGGCGCCGAGATCATCCGCAACCTGACCGGAGTGGCGCCGCTGGGCTGGTACACCGGGCGCGACAGCCCGAACACGCGGCGGCTGGTCGTCGAGCACGGCGGCTTCGTCTACGACTCGGACTACTACGGCGACGAGCTGCCGTTCTGGACCCGCGTGACGCGCAGCGACGGCGTTCAGGTGCCGCACCTGGTCGTGCCGTACACCCTCGATGCGAACGACATGCGCTTCGCGACTGCGCAGGGCTTCAACACCGCGGCGCATTTCTTCGAGTATCTGCGCGACACGTTCGACGTGCTGTACGCCGAAGGCGCCGAGCGGCCGCGGATGATGTCGGTCGGGATGCACTGCCGGCTGCTCGGGCGGCCTGGCCGCTTCATCGCGCTGCAGCGCTTCCTCGATCACGTCGAGCGCCACGACCGGGTCTGGGTCTGCTCGCGCATCGACGTCGCCCGGCACTGGATCGCGACTCACCCGGCGTGACCGGCTCGGGCGCGGCGCAGGACCGTAGAATCGTGCCGGTGGGAAAACGGATCGTGATCATCCAGGGACATCCCGATCCGAGCGGCAACCGCTTCGGCCACGCGCTGGCGCAGGCCTACGCCGACGGCGCGCGCGAAGCGGGCCATGAGGTCAAGCTGATCGACGTCGCTCGGATCGAGTTCCCGCTGCTGCGCACGCAGCACGACTGGGAATCGGGCGCGCTGACCGAGCCGATGCAGGATGCGCAGAACGCGATCGGCTGGGCGGATCACCTCGCGATCTTCTTTCCGCTGTGGCTCGGATCGATGCCGGCGCTGCTGAAGGGCTTTCTCGAGCAGGTGATGCGACCGGGCTTCGCGATCGGCACTTCCGATTCCGGACCCGGCTGGACCAAGCGGCTCGGCGGCCGATCGGCGCGCGTGGTCGTCACGATGGGAATGCCGGCGCTCGTGTTCCGATTTTTCTTCTTCGCGCACGGCGTGCGCAGCCTGGAGCGCAACGTGCTGTCGTTCTGCGGCATCGCGCCGGTGCGCGAGACGCTGATCGGCGGCGTCGAAGCCGATGCCGGCAAGCGCGCGAAGTGGCTCGACACGATGCGCGACCTCGGCCGCGGCGCGCGCTGAGGCGGCCTGCGCCCGGTCGAACGCGCGCCTCGTTGCGCAGTCGTCAGCCCGGGGCCAGCGCGCCTCGGATCTCCGCCAGCGCCGCCGGCCCGATCGCGCGGCGGCCGCGTTCGACGTCGCGGATCAGCGCCGCGATGCGCGCATGCGTCGGCGCCGCGGTGCCGGCGCGCTCCGCTTCGCGCGCGATGTAGCCGTTGAAGAAGTCGACCTCCGTCGGTCGCCCGCGCTGCAGGTCCTGCAGCGTGCCCGACGGCCCGCCGTCGCTCATCGTCGCCGCATGCGCGGCGAGCGCATCGCGCGCGCGCGCGTTCGCGGCAGCGTCGCCGGCGGCCGCCTGCAGCCAGCTCTGCGGCGCGAGCCCGAACAGCGCCGGCGGCTCGAAGCCCAGCACCTGGCCCAGGGCCAGCGCTTCGGCAGCCAGCGTCACCGCAATCGCGCGGGTGTCGTCGCGCGTGTAGACCTCGCGCAGCGACAGCCCGGTCAAACCCGACAGGCCGGTGCTCATCGTGTTCGCGCACAGCTTGGCCCAGCGCAGGTTCCACAGGTCGGTCGTGACCTCGGCACGGTCGACCCGGTCGAGCAGCTCCGCGATCGCGCCGGCCCGCGCGCTGCGCCGGCCGTGCAGTTCGCCGACGCGGAACACCGGCCCCGCCGTCGAGCGCAGCGCACGCGATCGCTTCACCCGTGCCGGCGCGACCAGCGCGACGTCCATGCCGCTGGCGATCGCGCCGAGCGTGCGGGCCCAGCCCACGGTCCGTGCGACGAGCTCCTCGATCAGCGCGTTCTGCATCGTGACCACCGGCGTTGCCGGCGGCAGCCAGGTCCGCAGCAGGTTGGCGGCCCACTCGGTGTCGTACAGCTTCACCGCCAGGATCGCAGCGGCGACCGGGGCGTCGCGCAGCCGGAACGCCTCGCCCAGGTGCGCGCATTGGCAGCGGACCACCTGCTCGCCCTCGGGCGCGGCGATCGTCAGGCCGTCGCGGCGGATTGCTTCGACGTGCTCGGGCCAGCCGTCGAGCAGCAGCACGTCGATGCCGGCGGCCGCGAGTCTTGCGCCGACATAGCTGCCGACGGCTCCGGCGCCGAGGATCGCGACCGGACCGTTGCCGATCGCTGCGGGCGCGCAATCGGCGGCTTTGGACTC
>DATLGW010000453.1:0-5009 GCA_035540315.1 Burkholderiaceae bacterium
TGACGACGCTGGTGCTGACGATCGTGCTGTGGGCGCTCGCGATCTGGCTGTGCTGGCCGGCGCTGCACGCGATCGGCTGCTGGGTCGTCGGTGCCGATTGCGTGGCGCCGGTTGGGCGGTTCTTCGTGTGGGCGCACTACGAGCTGGTGCTGATCGCGGTGCTGACGGTCGCCACCGTCGGCGCGCTGATCGGCTGGGCGCTGATCCAGCGCCAGCGGTTTCGCTCGAAGAACCGGCGCCGCGCGCGGCCGTCGGTGACGGTCGAGCAGCTCGCGCGGCGCCACCGGCTGGACCCGAAGCGGCTCGAGAAGTGGCAGCGGGCCCAGCGGCTGGTCGTCCACTACAACGACGACGGCACGGTGCGCCGGATCCGCGCCGGCGATGCGCCGGCACCGGCCGACGAGCCCGCGACCGAGCCGCTGGCGCAGGCGAGCCCGTCGGCGGCGCCGACGGCGACCGGCGCCGCGGAATCCGAGCTCAGATCGTAGGCGGGCGCGCGGCCACCAGCGCGCGCTCGCGCCAGATCTCGAGCAGCACGATCGTCACCGCGAGCACCACCGGCCCGACGAAGAATCCCACCACGCCGAAAACGAACAGGCCGCCGATCATCGCCAGCAGCAGCAGCGCGGTGTGGATGTGCAGATAGCGGCCGACGACCACCGGATACAGCAGGTTGTCGATCAGCCCGACGATCGCCACCCCCCACAGCGTCAGCGCGAGCGCGCTGACCCAATAGCCGCTCAGCAGCAGGATCAGCGCCGCCGGCAGCCACACGATCGACGGGCCGATGATCGGCGCCAGCGACGCCAGCCCCATCACGACCGCCCAGAACCACGGCGCGGTCAGCCCCAGCCACCAGAACATCAGCCCGCCGAGCGTGCCCTGCATGATCGCGACCACGACCTTGCCGAACACGGTCGCATACAGCATCTCGCTGGCCGCGCGCAGCACGCGATCGGCCTCGGCGGGCTGCAGCGGAAGCACCGATCGCAGCCCGGCCAGCACGCGATCGCGGTCGCGAAAGAAGTAATACAGCAGGAAGAACACCAGCACCAGTTGGATCGTGCCGAACATCGATGCGCGCACGGCGAACGAACCGACCGCGCTCAGCAGCAGGCCGACCTGCGCGAACACGTCGCCCAGATCGATCCGCAGCCGCAGCCACTCCCAGGCCGGCATGATCCACGGCTGCTCGCGCAGCGTGCGCTCGAGCGCGCCGGTCTCGACCTGGGCGCGGATCGCCGCATAACCGGCCCACGCTTCGCTGATCAGCCGCGGCACCAGCACCGCAGCCGGCGCGAGCAGCAGCACGGCGACGACCAGCACCGACGCCGCTGCGGCCAGCCACCGATGGCGCAGGCGCTGCTCGATGCGCTCGTGCATCGGCGCGAAAACGACCGCCAGCGCGGTCGCCCACGCGAGCACCGACAGGAACGGTCGCGCGATCAGGTAACACACCCCGAGCGCGATCACCGTCAGCGCAAGCAGCGCCAGGTGCGACGGCGCGGGCGAGCCGGTTGCGCTCACGGCCGCCGGTGCGAATGCGGCAGCACGAGCCAGCAGCGGCGCCGCTCGACCGCCAGTCCGATCCGCGCGCCGTGCGGCAGCGTCAGTTTCGGCGATGCGTGTCCGAACGGCAGCCCTTCGATGATCGGCGTCGCGGTCAAGCCGCGCAGCCGGCGCAGCACCGCCGCCAGATCGAATCCCCGATCGTGCTCGAAGCGCCGGTACCCGGTGCAATAGCCGATCAGCACCGCCTTCTGCGCGCCGAGGACGCCGGCGTGCAGCAGTTGCGTCAGCATCCGCTCGATGCGGTACGGGTGCTCGTTGACTTCCTCGACGAACAGCACGCCGCCGCGGATCCGCGGCATCCACGGCGTTCCGATCAGCGCGCAGACCAGCGACAGGTTGCCGCCCCATAACGTGCCGCGGGCCTCGAACCCGGCGGGGGCGCCGCGGCAGTCGAAACCGAGCAGCTCCAGCCGCCCGCTCATCGCATCGGCGAACGTGCCGGCGGTCGTGGGATCGACGCCGTCATCGCCGTCGACACCGAAATCGTCGAGCAGCGCCGGACCGGTCCAGGTCGTCGCGTTCGCGCGCGCCAGCATCGCCAGCTGGAACGCGGTGAAGTCCGACATGCCGACCCACTGCTTGCCCGCAGCCGCCATCGCCGTGTAATCGAGCGCCGGCAGGATCCGGGTGATGCCGTAGCCGCCGCGCGTGATCAGCACGATCGGCGCCGGCTGCGCGGCGGCGCGCGCGAACGCTGCCGCGCGTGCGCGATCGGTGCCGGCGAAGCGCTGGTGCCGGGCCAGCGCATCGCGGTCGAGCCGCGCGCGCAACCCGAGCGATTGCAGTCGCTCGACCGCACGCTGCAGCCGCTCGCGGTCGGGCACCGCGCCCGACGGGGAGATCAGGTAGACGTCTGCGGCGGCGGGCGGCGCGGGCATCCGCGCAGTCTGCCATGAAGCGGCCCGTCGCCGCGGCGCCCTCTGCTACACTGCAACGACCGCAAGGAAGCCAGATGCTCACGATCGTTCCGCGACGCAAGATCCTGCTGGTGGACGACAACGCCGATGCCAGCCAGCTGCTGGCCGAGTTGCTTGCGATGACCGGCCACGACATTCGCATCGCCGCCGACGGACCGGCGGCGATCGCGACGGCGCTCGAATTCGATCCCGACATCGTGCTGTGCGACATCGGCCTGCCCGGAATGGACGGATACGAGGTCGCGCGCGAGCTGCGCCGATTGCCTCGCGGCGAGTCGATGACGCTTGCGGCGCTGACCGGCTACGGCGAGGAATCGGCACGCGCGGAGGCCGCGCGCGCCGGATTCGACGAGCACCTGATGAAGCCGGTCGATCCCACCTATCTCGAGTCGTTCATCACGGCGCTCGCCAGCAAGGCGCGGCAGCCCTGACCCGATCCGGCAGCGCGCGCGGCGCCGGCAGAACGCGCCGGTCGCTGGCGTAGAATTCGCCGGCCATGGCGATCTCCGATGACGCGCTGCTCGCGCTGTACCGAACGATGTGCCGCATCCGCGCATTCGAGGATGCGGCCGAGGAAGCCAGCCGCGGCGGCGTCGCCGCATTCGGGCAGGCCGGCACCGGCAACGCGGCGGTGCGCGGGCCGCTGCACCTGTCGACCGGACAGGAAGCGGTCGCGGCGGGTGTTTGCGCTCACTTGCGGCCGACCGATTACCTGACGTCGACGCACCGCGGCCATGGTCACACGCTCGCGAAAGGCGCCGACCTTGCGCGGATGATGCACGAGCTGTTCGGCAAGGCGAGCGGCTATTGCGGCGGCAAGGGCGGCTCGATGCACATCGCGGATTTCTCGGTCGGGATGCTCGGCGCCAACGGCGTCGTCGCGGCCGGAATTCCGATCGCAGTGGGCGCGGCGCAGTCGATCCGCCTGCGCGGCATCGATGCGATCGCGGTCAGCTTCTTCGGCGACGGCGCGATCAACCGCGGTCCGTTCGCCGAGAGCCTGAACTGGGCGGCCGCGTTCGCGCTGCCGGTGCTGTTCGTCTGCGAGGACAACGCGTGGTCCGCGACCACGAAGACCGACGCGATGTCGGCGGGCGAGGGCGCCGCGGCACGCGCGCGAGCGTTCGGCGTGCCTTCGGCCGTCGTCGACGGCAACGACGCCGAGGCGGTGTTCTCGGCCGCGGGCGAGGCGATCGCCGCGGTGCGCAGCGGCACCGGACCGCGGCTGCTGCACGCGAAGACGTACCGCTTCAAGGGCCACGTGTCGGTCGATCCGGCCGCTTACCGCGATCCGGACGAGCTGCGGCAGGCGATGGCCGGCGACCCGCTGCAGCGCACGCGCGGCCGGCTGATCGAGCGCGGCATCGATGCCGCGGCAATCGATGCGCTGATGAACGCTGCGCGGATCGAGGTCGCTGCGGCGATCGAGTCGGCGTCGCAGGCGCCGTGGCCGGCAGCCGAGGTCGCTGCGGCCGACGTGCAGACGACCGGCGAAGGCAGGTGGTTCAGTTGAGCGCCGCGCAGCCGGAGCCGCAGCGCGCGGCCGCGGTCCCGCTCACGTATGCCGATGCCGCCGCGCGCTCGCTCGCCGCTTGCATGCACGCGGATCCGACGGTCGTCGTGCTGGGCGAGGACGTCGGCCGCGGCGGCATCTTCGGCCAGTACCGCGGGTTGCTCGCGTCGTTCGGGCCGCAGCGGGTCATCGATACGCCGATCTCGGAGGCGACGATCGTCGGCGCCGCGGTCGGCATGGCGCTGACGGGGCTGCGCCCGGTGGTCGAGCTGCGCGTCGTCGATTTCGCGCTGTGCGCGATGGACGAAATCGTCAATCAGGCGGCGAAGAACCGGTTCATGTTCGGCGGCCAGGGCAGGGTGCCGGCGGTGTTGCGGATGCCGATCGGGATCTGGAGCGCATCGGCTGCACAGCACTCGCAATCGCTCGAGTCGTGGTTCGCGCACGTGCCGGGGCTGGTCGTGGTCGCGCCGGCCACGCCGCAGGACAGCGCGGCGCTGCTGCGCGCCGCGATCGGTTGCGGCGACCCGGTCGCCTATCTCGAGCACAAGGAGCTGTGGCCGCACACCGGCGACGTCGACCTGGCGCTCGAGGTGCCGCTGGGGCGCGCTCGAATCGCTCGCGCCGGCCGCGACCTGACGATCGTGACCTGGAGCAGGGCGCTGCACGAGTCGCTCGATGCGGCGAACCGGCTTGCGCTCGCCGGCATCGACGCCGAGGTCATCGACCTGCGCACGCTGTGGCCGTGGGACCGCGCCGCGGTGCTCGAATCCGCCGCACGCACCGGATGCGTGCTGATCGTGCACGAGGCGGTGCAGGTCGCCGGCTTCGGCGCCGAGATCGCGGCGACGCTGGCCGAGCACGGCATCGCGCCGGTCGCCCGGCTCGGTGCGCCGCGGCTGCCGGTCGGCTATTCGCCGGTGCTCGAGGCGCAGGTGCGGATCGCGCCCGAGATGATCGCGCAGCGCGCGCTGCGCGATCATCTCGGGCGCGATCCGCACCTGCGC
>DATLGW010000454.1:0-7772 GCA_035540315.1 Burkholderiaceae bacterium
AGCCGATGCACGTCGAACGCCGTCTCCGCCGCCTCCTTGTTCGGCGCGACGACGGCCGGCAGCGAAAACAACCCGAAGATCTCCAGCGCCGGAAACAGCGAGATGCCGATGTAGCCGGCGATCGGTGCGGCGACCAGCAGCAGATAAATGCCGCCGTGATTGAGCCGGCTCACGATCCGTTGCCAGGGCTCGATCGTCGGTTCGTCTGGGGGCGCCCCGCGAGTCAGCCGGTAGACGAGCCGCCAGAGCACGACGAGCAGGATCGTCACGCCGATCAGCTTGTGGCCGCTGTAGAGCGCGTTCGTCACGCTGTCCCACAGGTTCAGCGTGTTGCCGCGATAGACCATGTAGAGCCCGGCCGGGAACTGGAACGCGAGCAGCGCGACGGTCGCCCAGTGCAGCGTTCGCGCGGTGCGCGAATAGACTTCCACCGGTGCCTGCGTCGACGTGCGAGTCATCTGCAGCTCCTGCGATCAGTCGCGAGCGTTGCCGCCGCTGTGGGGAGTGCGATCAGCGGAGAGGCAACTTATCGCGGCCACGTCGGCCGAAGCATCTTGCAGTGGCACATTAGCGACATCGCGGCCGGGAAAGTCGCCGGCCGCGCGCGTCCTGCCGAATCGTCAGCCGGAGGGTTTCATTCCGCAACCCGCGACACGCCATCGAGGATCAGGTCGCAGCGCTGGCAGACCACGTCGTTGATTGCCAGCGGGTTGTCGCATTCCGGGCATCTGGGCAAAGTCTCGATTGCCCCCAGCGGCTCGGCATCGGCCGAGGCGTCTTGCACGATCGGATCGATTCCCATGGATCGCAATGATAGCGGAGCGGGAGCGCCGGCCGGATGTGGAAAGTCACACGGGACCGCCCGATCGGGGTAGCCGACCGAGGCACCGCTCGTCGGTCCGCGATTGCCGCCGGCCCTGGAGGCGGACTGCTTCAAGATGCACTCGGTCCAATCTTTGGGTGCGTGTGTTTCCTCGGAGTGCAACGATGATCAAGCGAGCTTCCGTTCTTGTCGGATTCGCCGTTGCTGCCGCATCGATGCCGCTGCATGCGGCCGACGTCGGGGTTTCGGTACAGGTCGGGCAGCCCGGTTTCTATGGCCGCATCGACATCGGCAGCATGCCGCCGCCGCAGGTCGTCTACCCCCAACCGGTGGTGGTCGTGCCCGGGCCGGTCGCGGTCGTACGCCAGCCGATCTACCTGCACGTGCCGCCCGGGCACGCGCGCAACTGGGACAAGCACTGCGCGAAGTACCATGCCTGCGCGCAACCGGTGTACTTCGTCGACGAGCACTGGTATCGGACCGTGTACGTTTCGCAGCCGGCACCGGACAAGCGCGGCAAGCGGAAGCACGGGAGGGACTGAAGTCAGCAGACAGGCGGCGCGCCTAGCGCGGAACGCGCCGCAGGCCCGGATGCGTCTCCTCGCCGAGCGCGTGCAGCACGAGGCCCGATAGCAGCATCGCCAGCGCAACGAACCAGAACGTCGTCTGCAGCTGGCCACCCCACAGCGCGACCAGCCCCATCCCGAGCGCGCCGATCGCATAACCGAGGTCGCGCCAGAACCGATAGATCCCGATGGCCGATGCGCGCCAGCCGGGCTGCGCGATGTCGGCGACGGCCGCGCTCAGGTTCGGATACAGCATCGCCATTCCGAAGCCGGTGACGGCGGCTGCCGCGGTCCAGCCGAACGTGCCGGCGGCAATCGGCATCATCGCGACACCGGCGCCGCAGGTCCACATGCCGAACGTGTTCAGCCGGTGGCGGCCGATGCGGTCGGACATTCTCCCGGTGACCAGTTGCGAGATTCCCCACGTGAAGCCGTAGACGCCGACGATCCAGCCGATCCCGGGCAGGCTGACGCCGCGCTGGTGCAGGTAAAGCGGCCAGACGACCCAGACCAGCGCGTCGACGAACTTTTCGACCAGACCCGCCTGGCACAGCGCTGCCAGCCGGCGGTCGCGCCAGCTCATCTGCGCGAACACCTCACGATTCGTCGGGTGCGCAGCCAGGCGCGCCGCCTCACGCGGCCGGCCCGCAGCGTCCGGATCGGGCCGCGCGGCGTCGCGGTCCTGCGCTTGCGCCCACGGAAACGTTTCGTCGGCCTGCCACCACGCGAGGATCGTCGCCAGCGCGATCACGGTCGCGCCGAACGCCAGCAGACCTTCGCGCGGACCCACGAGCGTCGCGGCGTAGCCGGTGAGAATGCCGGCGATCGCCAGTCCGGTATAGCCGGAGAATTCGTTCAACCCGAGCACGAGCCCGCGCTGATCCGCGCGCGTCAGGTCGAGCTTCATCGTCTGCGTCATCGACCACGTCAGTCCCTGGTTCACGCCGAGCAGGACCGTCGCCAGCACGATCCACCACCACGAGCCGGCGAAGTGGATCAGCACGGGAATCGGCATCGCGACGATCCAGCCCGCAATCAGCACGCGACGGCGCCCGAGCCGCTCGGCGAGACGACCGGCGACGAAATTCATCGCGCCCTTGACGACGCCGAACGCGACGACGAACGAGACCAGCAACAGGAACGATCCGCGAGGAACGCCGAACTCGGCCTCGGCCAGCGCGGGAACGACGTTGCGCATCATGCCGATCGTCATGCCCACCAGCAGAACCTGCAGCAATTGCTGCAGGATCTGCCGGGAGTTCTCGCGGATGCCGACCGGTGTCAGCGCCGCCATGCGGGCAGCCGCTGCAACGACGGCGCGTTGCGCGCCAACTCGAGCGGATTCAGAAGCTCAGGCTGGCGGCGCCGCGCTTGAAGCGCTCGTGCATCACGCTGGAGCCGGCGATCGTCACGCCCTCGATCAGGTCCGATTGCTCGTAGCCGCGCGCCTTCACGCAGGGCGTGCAGGCGTACAACGCGCCGCCGCGGGCGATGAAGTCGCGGATCAGGTCGCTCAGCGGCTCGAGCGGCTTGACCTGCGTCGTGTCCGTCGCCTTCTTGCGCACCAGATCGACGCCAGCGCTGGTCAGGAAGATCGCGACCTTCAGGCCGGCCGTCAGCCCGCCGTTCGCGATCGTGAATCCCACCGACGACAATTCGTCGTCGATTCCGTGCGCGATCATCACGACCAGCTCTCTCGCTTCGTCTGCCATTGCAGTGTCTCCTCGCAAACACAGGGGATGCTGCGGGTTCGTCAGCGCCGGACGCCCCGCAGCGTGATCGAATGTGCGCCCAGACCCTTCGCCGCGCGGCGGGTCTCGGCGCTGGCGCTGCCGCTGAAATAGTCCTGTCGGCCCAGCAGCTCGACGTCGAAACCGGCGTCGCGCAGCCACTGGACGTACTGATCTTCGAGCACGGCGCCGACCACGCATTCGGCCCACAGCTTGGGGTCCGCGCGCGCCTTCTCCGACACCGGCGTCTCGAGCGCGATATCCGAGAGCTGCAGCCGCCCGCCCGGCTTGAGCACGCGCGCGATCTCGGCGAACGCCCGCTGCTTGTCGGGCACCAGATTCAGCACGCCGTTGCTCGTGACCACGTCGACGCTCGCCGGGGGCAGCGGAATCTCCTCCGCATTGCCTTCGATCGCCCGGACCTGCGACGCCTGCATCGATTCGGCGTTGCGGCGCAGCTTCTCGAGCATTGCCGAAGTCATGTCGAGCCCATACACCGTGCCGCCGCTGCCGGTCAACGTGCTCGCCAGCAGCGCATCGGTGCCCGAGCCGGAGCCGACGTCGAGCACCACGTCGCCGGTGCGGATCACGTCGGCCGCGAACGGATAGCCGACGCCGGCGAACGATTCGACTGCGGCGCCGGGCAGCAGGTCGAGCTGCGCCGCGGGATAGCCGACGAACAGGCAGGCGAGCCGGCCGGTGGGGAAGTGGAACGGCTTGTCGGGATGCTGCGCGACGTCGCTGTACATCGCGCGGACGGCGTCGAAAATGAAACACCGATCGTTCCTGAAAAGCGCCACCATCGCGTTTTTCTCCGGGTGCGGGTTTCAGAAGCTCTGCAGCAGGCGCCTGATCCGTTCCTGCGGATCGATCGGCGCGTCGTCCTGCCGCAACTCGTGCAGCTTTGCCTTGAGCCGGCGCTCGAACTCGCTGCGCGAGTAGCAGCTGCGGCAGGTTTGCAGGTGTCGCTGCATGGCGTCGCGCTCTTCCGGGGCCAGCTCGTGGTCCAGGAACTCGAACAGCCGCCGCAGCGCCTCTTCGCAATCGAGGTCGGTGCGAGTCACGCTTCCCTCTCGTTGATCCGGCTGCCGTTCCGGGCTGCAGCCTCGCCCGACAGGCCATAGGCCTGTGCCTGCTGCCAAAGGTGTTTCTGCAGAGCGCAGCGGGCCCGCGCCAGGCGCGAGCGCACGGTGCCCACCGGAACGCCGAGCGCCTCGGCAATCTCGCCGTAGGTGAACTCCTCCAGGTCGGCCAGCACCACGACGGCGCGATGATGTTCGGGCAGCGCCGCGAGCGCCCTTTCCAGATCCTCGCGCAGCAGCTTGTCGAGGAACGCCTGCTCCGGATTCGAGTACCACAGCAGAAACGGCTGATGCAGCTGCTCGTAGAGCGAGAACTCGGCCTCGTCGCAGTCGGTGTCGGGCATCGCGACCTCGGCCCGCGTGCGGGCACGGCGGAAGTCGCTGACGAACGTGTTGTGCAGGATCCTGAAGATCCAGCTGCGAAACGCCGCCTCGGACTGCAGCGTATCGAGCGCCCGCCATGCTCGCGCAACCGTCTCGGCGACCAGATCCTCGGCGTCGGTGTCGTTGCGGACGAAGCGGCGCGCGACCCGGCTCAGACTGCCCAGCAGCGCCAGGACCTCGCGCTCGAACGCCTCTTTGGAAACGCTCATCCGGCCTCCATCATCGATGGACGCGCGAGCGCTCGGAAAGGTTCCACCCGGTCGAGGCGCCCGCGGCGCGGTGCCGGGCGATCGCCTGCGCGACCTGCTGCGCTTGTTGCCCGATCGTTCGCAGCAGCCCCCCGGCCTGCCGAAGATCGATGCCGATGAAGTACACGCTGGCCAGCGGCCCGATCCCGGCGACTTCCGTCGGCACGCCCTCGGCGTCCAGAGGGGGTTGCTGCTGCGGAAACAGCGGCGCGACCTGCGGCCGGTAGCCGGTCGCGAAAATCACTGCATCGAATGCGGCCGTCCTGCCGTCGGCGAAGCGAACGCCGCCGGGGCCGAATGATTCCAGACCGGGATACACGCCGATCCGGCCGGACCGGATCATTGCGACAGTGCCGACGTCGATGACCGGCGTCTTGCCGTGCTCGCGCAACTGCCGAAGCGGCGACTGCGGCGCGCGTCGCAGGCCATGTTGCGACAGATCGCCGACCGTCAGGTCGCGCAGCAGCCGCGCGACCGCATCGCCCCAGCGCTGCGGCAGCCGCGACAGCGCGATCGCCGTCAGCTGCGTCGGGCGCCCCAGCACGTCGCGGCGGACGATGTTGACCGGCGAGCGGACCGACAACGCGGTGGAAACGCCGTGCGCGGCCAGATCGAGCGCGATTTCGGCGCCGGTGTTGCCCATGCCGACAACCAGCACCCGCTGGTTCGCGAACGGCTGCGGGTCGCGGTAGTCGCGGCTGTGCAGGATCCGGCCCGGAAACGTCGACTGTCCGGCAAACGTCGGCAGCTGGGGTGCGGCGTTCGCGCCGGTGGCCACGACGACGGCGCGCGACAGCCACCGGTTTCCACGGCGCGTGATCGTCTGCCAGCTGGCGCCCGTGCGCTCGATCGCCACCACGTCCTCGTCGAAGCGCAGCTCGATCCGCCAGTGGGCTGCGTAATCCTCCAGGTAGCGGACGAACGCGTCGCGGGGCACGTACCGGGGGTATTCGCGCGGGAACGGCAATCCCGGCAGCGCCGACAGGCGCTTGACCGTGTGCAAATGCAGGCGGTCGTAATGGCAACGCCAGGAAGACGCGACCGAGGCCGACCGCTCGAGCACGACCGGTTCGATTCCGCAACGAATCAGGCACGCGCCGGCGGCCAGACCCGCAGGTCCGGCACCGACGACGACGGCGGCAACTTCGTCCGCGGGCACGAAGGGCTCCTGTCTTCGGACGGCCGGACACGGTAGCACGTCGCTCGGAGGCCGGACACGCTCCAAGGCGTGCGGCCGGCGCATGCAAAGCTTGCTCGGCGGTCGGTAAGAACGGCGCGCGCCGGCTCAGTGTCGATCCGCTACGGCCCAACCTGCGCCCCCGAAATCGCAATGCGTCGGTTGGCACGAGTCTTGCACAGCGCGATCCGTCTCCGTTCCGACCCGGGTCCTCACGCCTTGACAATGCGACGCGTAGCAGTTCTGGCCGCTGCGCTGCTCGCATCGCTCGGCCTGCACGCCGGCATGGCGGCCCCCCGCGGCGGAGCGGGATCTGCCGGCGACTGGGTCATGGCGGGGCGCGACTACGCGAACACGCGCTTCAGCCCGCTCGATCAGATCCGCGCCGGCAACGTCAAGGACTTGCGGCTCGCATTCAGTTTCTCGACCGGAGTCGTCCGCGGACACGAGGCGGCTCCGCTGGTCGTGGGCGGCACGATGTACGTCGTCACGCCGTTCCCGAACTACGTGTACGCGCTGGACCTCACGCGACCCGGCGCGAACGTCCGATGGAAATTCGACCCGCAACCGAACTCACGCGCGCAGGGCGTTGCCTGCTGCGACGTCGTCAACCGCGGCGCAGCGTATGCGGAGGGCCGGCTGTTCTTCAACACGCTCGACAACCAGACGATCGCGCTCGATGCGGCGACCGGCCGGGAGCTCTGGCGAACGAAGCTGGGCGACATCGCGCGCGGCGAGACGATGACGATGGCGCCGCTGGTCGTTCGCGACAAGGTCCTGGTCGGCAACAGCGGCGGCGAGATGGGGGTGCGAGGGTGGCTGACCGCGCTCGACGCGGCGACCGGGCGGATCGCCTGGCGCGCCTACAGCACCGGACCCGATCGGGACGTGCTGATCGGCGAGCAGTTCAAGCCGTTCTACGACAGCGATCGGGGCCAGGACCTGGGCGTGACGACGTGGCCGCCGGACGCGTGGAAGCTGGGCGGGGGCACGGTCTGGGGCTTCCTGTCGTACGACCCGGAGCTCGATCTGATCTTCTACGGCACCGGGAATCCAGGTCCGTGGAACCCGGAACAGCGCCCGGGCGACAACAAGTGGACCTCCGGAATCTTCGCCCGCGATCCGGCGACCGGCGCGGCCCGCTGGTTCTATCAGTGGAGCCCGCACGATCTGCACGACTACGACGGCGTCAACGAGAACGTGCTGGTCGAGCTGGAGATCAGCGGCCAGCGGCGCAAGCTGATCCTGCATCCGGAGCGCAACGGTTACGTGTACCTGCTCGATCCGGCGACCGGCGAGGTGCTGTCGGCCGATCCGTTCGTGCACATCACGACGTCGACCGGAGTCGACCCGAAGACCGGCCGGCTGCAGTACAACCCGAACACCAGGCCGCAGACCAAGCGCGTGGTCCGCAACATCTGTCCGGCCTCGCCCGGCGCGAAGGACTGGCAGCCGTCCGCATGGTCGCCGCGCACGCGCCTGCTGTACCTGCCCCATCAGAATCTGTGCGAGGACGTCGAAGCCTACGAGACGAGCTACATCGCCGGCACGCCTTATGTCGGCGCCGACACCCGCATGTACGCGGGACCCGGCGGGCACCGAGGCGAATTCAGCGCCTGGGACCCGATCGCGCGGCGCAAGGCGTGGTCGATCCGCGAGCATTTTCCGGTGTGGAGCGGCGCAGTCGCGACCGCCGGCGACGTGGTGTTCTACGGCACGATGGACGCGTGGTTCAAGGCCGTCGACGCGCGCAGCGGCAAGT
>DATLGW010000455.1:0-1703 GCA_035540315.1 Burkholderiaceae bacterium
GCTCTTAGCAAGCTGAATCCGCTGCTGATTGCCCATCCCGATGACGACGGGACGAGCCTTCTAGCCGCGGCTGGCGTTACGAGTGCAGCATCCGGCGTCAAGACCTTGCCCGCCAAGGGGACCTTCGCGAGGGCAGCGAAAGCGTTCCCACCGTTCAATCGCCAAACGGCCGATCGAATTGCGGGGAACCGTAACGACGAGCTTCATTCGGGCAGCCCAGGGTTCGCCGCTCTGCCGAGCGAGGTGTGGTTCGCTCAATACTGGGCGCAGGCGGACATTCTTTTGGCGGCGCTTGACAAGGAGGTCTCTGACTTTGTTGGGCACGAGCACGAGACGCTTGTCGAACAACACCTTGAGCGCAACAAGGAGTTGGTCGCTCAGCGGACTACCGCTTTGTTGGAGCGCGCCAAGCAGCGGCTAGCGATGAGCCAACGGGCGGACGCCACAAAGCAAAGTCTCCTAGATCTCCACACGGCTATCGAACGAGCTGAAAACATCGTCGGTAGCTACACCATTGTGGGCGGATATATCGAGTGTCCGGCTTGCGAGGGCGATGCGTTGATCGCAGGCGATGACATCTTGCAGAGCGAAATCGAGTACGATTATGAGGATTTCAGTTCGTTGCCGGTCGAGTCGGGCGAAGTGCTGACGGAAGCACTTGGTTGCGAACTGTGCGGCCTCTCGCTGGATGGGCACCCACTTATCGTTGCCGCCGGCGTCCCAGAGGAGTTCGAGTTTGAGCGCGAGGTTGAACCCGACTGGGATGACTACGGCAACGATTGAGGGCGGGATTGCGCGCCTACTAGTGTTGAGCGGCGCCTGTGGGCCACGGTGTGTCGGTCGGTTTACTGGGCGTTTTATTTTGCGTATTACTTGATTTGTCGCGGCGGCTCGAAGGGGCTGGCGCTTTTCGTTGACGCGAGCACCCGAGATGGAGCAATGCGTCAGAGCAATGCCGCGTGGTCTGCGACGCGCGTGCAAATGTCGTCCCAGCTCGGAAGCGGCTCTCTGCCGAAGTACAGCTCCGGCATTGTCAGCTCGTATGTGTCACGAAGGCGGGCCGAAGTCGATGAGGCCGCGTCGAAGGCCGGGCTTCCCGCGAAACCGTCGTCGGGTCGGCCCGACTTGCCCTCTACCCCTCCGAAGAACTTCTGGGTGACCTCGTCGATGCTGGCGATGACCGAGAGCACTTGGTCGCGGTCCTGAAGCAGGTCGAGAACGCGGTCGTCACCGAGCAACTGGTGCACGTCGTAGAAGTGTCGGCCACTGCGGGGAGGTGGCAGGCGGGCCTCGTCGGCGGCGAGGTCGACAGCCAGACCGTGAATGTGGGCGAGCTTCTCGAGCAGCGTCCTCGCCGGGTGGAGCACTTCGACCTCGAATGGTGCAAGGTCGTCGTACTCGTCGAGGTCGGCGCCCGAGTCACGGAGGGCATCGCCGAGCAGTGGGCCGATCGCCACAGGCTCGTGCGGATGGGAACCACCGCGGACGCCCATCTCCAGCAGGACGGTTGTATCGATCAGCGCTGTCGGCTCGCGAGTGGCCGGGTAGCTCACTCTGTATGCGCGGTGCCGACCGGTCTCGGCACCGGCTCCGGATGCATGACCGTCGACGCGTGCCGCTGCCGCTTCTGCCATCGCCTTCATCAGCTTGTCGACGGCTCCGCGCCCGCGATCGCCGGGCAGGACCAACACGTCGATGTCCTC
>DATLGW010000456.1:0-3264 GCA_035540315.1 Burkholderiaceae bacterium
CCGAGACCTGACGCTACGCGCCGTCGCCTGCGCAGCCGCGCGGCTGCGCAGGCGACGGCGCGTAGCGTCAGGTCTCGGTTCATTTGCGGGCTCCGGTTCGGCTCGGATGTCGGCGACTTTAGCCCGGCGGCCCGCAGGCACAGCGACGAACAGCGGCGGCGCAGCGGCGCTTTTCGGCGCTTAAGTTCGGCGTGCGCCGGCGCAGCATCCGCCTCCATGTGCCACGACTGCCGACAGGCGTCGCAATGACCCGGCTGACCGACAACCTCGATTTTCACGCGAACGCGCTGCTGCTGCGCGCGCAGCGCCAGCAGCTGCTGGGCCAGAACATCGCGAATGCGGACACGCCCGGCTTTGCCGCACGCGACATCGATTTCGCGAGCGCATTGGCCGATGCGACCGGCGGCGCGGCGGCACCCCGATCCGTCAAGGTCGCGACGTCCGACACGCGGCACCTGCCGCTGCCGGCGGCGGCAGGCGAGCGGATCGACTCGACTGCGATCAAGTACCGCGTGACCGCACAGCCCAGCATCGACGGCAACTCGGTCGATCTGGATCGCGAGCGCGCGAACTTTGCCGACAACGCGTTGCGCTACGAGGCGGCGCTGCGTTTCATCAACGGCTCGGTCCGCACGATCTTGAGCGCGATCCGAGGCGAGTGACCGATAGCGCCGACGAAAGGAGCCCGCGATGTCGCTGATGAAACTGTTCGGAATCTCAGGCAGCGCCGTTTCGGCGCAGAGCCAGCGCTTGAACGTCGTCGCGAGCAATCTCGCGAACGCGGAATCGGTTGCCGGCCCCGACGGGCAGAGCTACAAGGCGCGCCAGGTCGTGTTCCAGTCGCAGGAGTCGGGGCCCGAGCCCGGCGGCGTGCAGGTCCTCGGCGTGATCGAGGACCAGGCGCCGGCGCGCCGCGTATTCGAGCCGGCGCATCCGATGGCCGATGCCGACGGCTACGTGCAGCAGTCGAACGTGAACGTGGTCGAGGAGATGGTCAACATGATCTCGGCGTCGCGCTCGTACCAGAACAACATCGAAGTGATGAACACAGCCAAGCAGCTGCTGCAGAAGACGCTGCAGCTCGGTCAATAGCAAAGCGAGACGCGACGATGGACATCGTACCCGTGAGCCGCGACGCGGCACAGGCCAGCGCGGCGAGCCGGGCAGGCGCCGGCGCGCCGACGGTGACGGCCGACGAGGATGCCGCAGCGAAGGCATCGAGCGGCGCGACCGAGGATCGCTTCCTCAAGTTGCTGGTCGCGCAGATGCGAAACCAGGACCCGCTGAATCCGCTGGACAACGCGCAGGTGACGAGCCAGCTCGCCCAGATCAACACCGTCAACGGCATCGAGAAGCTGAACGCGTCGATGCAGAAGCTGCTCGAGCGTTTCGCCGGCAACCAGTCGCTCGATGCGGCGACGCTGCTCGGGCACCGTGCGCTGACCGAAGGCGACGTGCTGGAGCTCGGCGAAGCGGGCGCGGTCGGCGGCTTCGAGCTGACCGGGCCGGCGCAGTCGGTGCGGATCGAGATCCTCGATTCCGGCGGCGCAGTCGTCGACACCCGCGAGCTCGGCCGCCATGCCGCCGGCGTGCACCGGTTCGACTGGAACGGCCGCAGCGTGGCGGGGCAGCCGCTGGCGCAGGGCAGCTATCAGTTCCGCGTGGTGGCGACCAACGGCAAGGACGCCGTCGACGCGACCCCGCTGATGTCGGCACAGGTCCAGGGAGTGACTCGCGGCAGCGACGGTCCGTCGGTGCAGCTGGGGTCGCTCGGCGCGCGCGCGCTCGAAGCGCTGCGCGGAATTTTCTGAAACATCGTTTTCGTCAGGAGTCATCGATGAGCTTCCAACACGGATTGGCCGGCCTGAGCGCCGCGGCGGCGAACCTCGACGTGATCGGCAACAACGTCGCGAATGCCGGCACGGTCGGCGCGAAGTCCTCTCGCGCCGAGTTTGCCGACATGTATGCGAACTCGCTGACCGGAGCCACCAGCGGTGGCGTCGGAATTGGGGTGACCGTGTCAGCCGTCGCCCAGCAATTCACGCAGGGCGACATCGTGTCGACAAAGAATCCGCTCGACATGGCGATCAACGGCCGCGGCTTTTTCCGGCTGTCGCAGGGTGGCGCAACCATGTACTCGCGAAACGGCCAGTTTCGAATGGACAAGGACGGGTACATCGTCAATGCGCAAGGTGCACGCCTGACCGGCTATGCGGCCGATGCCGAGGGCAGAATCAACGCCGGAATGCCGTCGGAGCTGCGGATCGTCAATGCCGATGCGGCGCCCCGCGCAACCGCCGAGGCGAGCGCGCAGCTCAACCTCGATGCACGCGCGACGGCGATCACCGGCGCGTTCAATGCGACCGACCCGCGCACGTATCACAGCGCGATGTCGATGACCGTCTACGATTCGCTGGGTCGCGACCACCTGATGACGCTGTACTACCGCAAGAGCGGCGACAACGCGTGGGAGATTCGCAGCGCGATCGACGGCAACATGGTGCCGGGCGCGCCGGCAACGCTGAGTTTCACCGCCAGCGGCGCGGTCGACACGACCGTCTCGCCGCAGCCGTTCACGCTGTCGGTGCCGGTCGGCGCCGATGCCGGCGGCAACCAGTCGATCGCGATCGACCTGTCGCAGGCGACCCAGTTCGGCGCGGCATTCGGCACTGCCGAGGTCAAGCAGGACGGTTATGCGAACGGCCGGTTGACCGGGTTCTCGATCGACGAGGCCGGGGTGCTCGTCGGCCGCTACTCGAACGGTCAGACGCGGGCACAGGGTCAGATCGCACTCGCGAACTTCGTTAATCCGCAGGGTTTGAATCCCACCGGCAACAATGCATGGCTCGACACTGCCTCGTCGGGACCGCCGACATTGGGCACTCCGAACAGCGGCAGCCTCGGCACGCTGGTCGCCGGCGCGGTCGAGAACTCCAACGTCGACCTGACCGGCGAACTCGTCAGCATGATCAGCGCGCAACGCACGTACCAGGCGAACGCGCAGACGATCAAGACGCACGACCAGATGCTGCAGACGATCGTCAACCTGCGTTGACGCGACGCGATAGCGGGAGCCTGCGATGGACCGGATGATCTACACCGCGATGACCGGCGCCAAGGCGACGCTGCAGCGCCAGGATGCGCTCGCGAACAACCTGGCGAACGCGAACACGCAGGGCTTCCGCCGCGATCTCGAGGCGTTTCGCGCCGTGCCGATCCAGGGCGACAGCTCGAACGATCCCGACCGCGTGTACGCCTCGGTGC
>DATLGW010000457.1:0-10922 GCA_035540315.1 Burkholderiaceae bacterium
ATCGGCGCGGCGATGAACCACTGGTATCACGCCGACATGAACTACCGCGGCATCATGAACCTGCTGATCCTGTGCGGCTGCGTCGGACAGTCCGGTGGCGGCTGGGCGCACTACGTCGGCCAGGAAAAGCTGCGGCCGCAGGCAGGCTGGACGATGCTGGCGTTCGGGCTCGACTGGGCGCGTCCGCCGCGGCAGCAGAACTCGACATCGTTCTTCTATGCGCACAGCGACCAGTGGCGATACGAGCAGCTCGCGGTCGGCGAGGTTCTGTCGCCGCTGGCGGATCCGGCGAAGTTCGCCGGCAGCATGATCGATTTCAACGTGCGGGCCGAGCGGATGGGCTGGCTGCCGTCGGCGCCGCAACTGCAGACGAACCCGTTGCAGGTCGTCCGCGACGCGCATGCGGCCGGCCAGAACCCGAAGGAGTACGTCGTGGCCGCTCTGAAGGACGGGCGGCTGCGGATGTCGTGCGAGGACCCCGACAACCCGGCGAACTTTCCGAGGAACCTGTTCATCTGGCGCTCGAACCTGCTGGGCTCGAGCGGCAAAGGGCATGAGTACTTCCTGAAGCATCTGCTCGGAACCCAGCACGGGCTGCAGGGCAAGGACCTCGGGGAGACGGGCGGCGACAAGCCGACCGAGGTCGTCTGGCGCGATGCGCCGCAGGGCAAGCTCGACCTGCTGGTCACGATCGATTTCCGGATGAGCACGACCTGTCTGTATTCGGACATCGTGCTGCCGACCGCGACCTGGTACGAGAAGAACGACCTGAACACGTCCGACATGCATCCGTTCATCCACCCGCTGTCGACGGCGGTCGATCCGGCGTGGGAGGCGCGCTCGGACTGGGAGATCTACAAGGGCTTCGCGAAGAAGTTCTCGGAGCTGTGCCCCGGCTACCTCGGCGTCGAAAAGGAGATCGTGCTCACGCCGCTGATGCACGATTCGCCGGCCGAGCTCGCGCAGCCGTTCGACGTCAAGGACTGGAAACGCGGCGAGTGCGAGCCGGTGCCGGGCAAGACGATGCCGCAGGTCACGGTGGTCGAGCGCGACTACCCGAACACCTATCGACGGTTCACGTCGCTGGGGCCGCTCGCGGACAAGCTCGGCAATGCGGGCAAGGGCATTGCGTGGGACACCAACGACGAGGTCGTCGCGCTGGCCGACCTGAACGGGCGCGTGCTCGACGATGGCCCGACCAAGGGCCGTCCGCGGATCGAGACCGACATCGATGCCGCCGAAGTCGTGCTGATGCTCGCGCCGGAGACGAACGGGCAGGTCGCCGTCAAGGCGTGGGAGGCGCTGTCGAAACAGACCGGCCGTGAACACGCGCACCTGGCGCTGCACAAGGAAGACGAGAAGATCCGCTTCCGCGACGTCCAGGCGCAGCCGCGCAAGATCATCAGCTCGCCGATCTGGTCGGGACTCGAGAGCGAGAAAGTCAGCTACAACGCCGGCTACACGAACGTGCACGAGCTGATCCCGTGGCGCACGCTGACCGGGCGACAGCAGCTCTATCAGGACCACGCGTGGATGCGCGCGTTCGGCGAAGGCCTGGTCGCTTATCGGCCGCCGGTGGACCTGAAGACGGTGCATCCGATCCAGGGCCGCAAGGACAACGGCAATCCCGAGGTCGTGCTGAACTTCATCACGCCGCATCAGAAATGGGGCATCCACTCGACCTACAGCGACAACCTGATCATGCTGACGCTGTCGCGCGGCGGGCCGATCGTGTGGCTGTCGGAGGACGACGCGAAGCGGGCAGCGATCGAGGACAACGACTGGATCGAGCTGTACAACGTCAACGGCGCGATCACCGCGCGCGCAGTCGTCAGCCAGCGCGTCAGTCCCGGCATGTGCCTGATGTACCACGCTCAGGAGAAGATCGTGAACACGCCCGGCTCGGAAGTCACGGGCAGCCGCGGCGGAATCCACAACTCGGTCACGCGTGCGGTGCTGAAGCCCACGCACATGATCGGCGGCTATTCGCAGCTGTCCTACGGCTTCAACTACTACGGCACGATCGGCACGAACAGGGACGAGTTCGTCGTCGTACGCAAGATGAAGACGGTGGACTGGATGGACGACGAGGCGCCGGCCCGACAAGCCGCCGGCCGCGGCTGAGGGAGACGCGAGAGATGAAAGTACGCGCACAGATCGGCATGGTGCTGAACCTGGACAAGTGCATCGGCTGCCACACCTGTTCGGTCACCTGCAAGAACGTCTGGACCAACCGGCCCGGCGTCGAGTACGCGTGGTTCAACAACGTCGAGACCAAGCCGGGCGTCGGCTATCCGAAGGAATGGGAGAACCAGCAGCGCTGGAACGGCGGCTGGGTGCGCCGCTCCGACGGTCGGATCGTTCCGAGACAGGGCGGCCGCCTGGGCCTGCTGATGAAGATCTTCGCGAATCCGAACCTGCCGCAGATCGACGACTACTACGAGCCTTTCGACTTCGATTACGAGCACTTGCACTCGGCGCCCGAGACGAAGGTGCCGCCGGTGGCGCGGCCGCGTTCGCTGATCTCGGGCGAGCGGATGCAGAAAATCGAGTGGGGACCGAACTGGGAGGAGATCCTCGGCGGCGAATATGCGAAGCGGTCGAAGGACTCGAACCTCGACGGTTTCGACGCGGCGCAGAAGCAGATGCTCGGCCAGTTCGAGCAGACGTTCATGATGTACCTGCCCCGGCTGTGCGAGCACTGCCTGAACCCCGCGTGCGTCGCGAGCTGTCCGTCCGGGTCGATCTACAAGCGCGAGGAAGACGGCATCGTGCTGATCGACCAGGACAAGTGTCGCGGCTGGCGGATGTGCGTGTCCGGCTGCCCGTACAAGAAGATCTACTACAACTGGCAAAGCGGCAAGGCCGAGAAGTGCATCTTCTGCTACCCGAGGATCGAGGCCGGGCAGCCGACCGTGTGCTCGGAGACCTGCGTCGGCCGAATCCGATACCTGGGCGTTTTGCTGTACGACGCCGACCGCATCGAGGCGGCGGCCAGCGTCGCGGACGAACGCGATCTGTACCAGGCGCAGCTCGGTCTGTTCCTCGATCCGAACGATCCGCAGGTCATCGAACAGGCGCGCCGCGACGGCGTGCCGCAGGCGTGGCTCGACGCGGCTCGACATTCGCCGGTGTACCGGATGGCGGTCGACTGGCAGGTCGCGCTGCCGTTGCATCCGGAGTACCGCACGCTGCCGATGGTCTGGTACGTGCCGCCGCTGTCGCCGATCCAGTCGGCGGCCAACGCCGGCGACATCGGCGTCAACGGCGAGATCCCCGACGTGCGCCAGCTGCGGATCCCGGTTCGCTACCTGGCGAACCTGCTGACCGCCGGCGACGAAGCGCCGGTCGTTCGCGCGCTCGAGCGGATGCTCGCGATGCGGGCGTACATGCGCGCGCGTCACGTCGACGACCGCGACGACGTGCGCGCGCTCGCGCAGGTCGGGTTGACCGCCGCGCAGGCCGAGGCCATGTACCAGGTGATGGCGATCGCGAACTACGAGGACCGATTCGTGATTCCGACGACGCACCGCGAGTATGCGGAGAACGCCTACGAACTGCGTGGCTCCTGCGGATTCTCGTTCGGCAACGGCTGTTCCGACGGCGTATCGACCGCCAGCCTGTTCGGGTCGGGCCGGGCCGGCGCCCGCGCAGCCGACGCGGTCGCGGACGTCGGCGTGCCGCAAGCGTTCGGCAGCGCGACCGGCGGCGGCGAGACCTCGGGCGGCCCGGCGCAGCCGCGCGAGGCCAAAGAGGGCAAGGCCGGGGGCAAACGCGTGATCCCGATCAAGGAGGAACTGTGAGCGGAACCACGACGAGGACGCTGCGCGGGCTGGCGGCGCTGCTCGCGTATCCGGACGAGGCGCTCGCGCGGCATGCCGCCGAAGTGATCGATGCGATCCGCAACGAGCGGGCCCTGCCGGCGAGCGACCTGGACGCGCTCGCGACGCTGGCGTCGACGATCGGCGGCGCCGATTGCGACCTGCTCGACGTGCAGGCGCGTTATGTCGACACGTTCGATCGCGGGCGCTCCAGCGCGCTCTACCTGTTCGAGCACGTGCACGGCAGCTCGCGCGATCGCGGCCAGGCGATGGTCGACCTGAACGCGATGTACGCGCGCTCCGGACTGGGCCCGCTGGGGCGAGAGCTGCCGGATTTCGTGCCGATGTATCTGGAATGGCTGTCGTCGTTGCCGGCCGACGCGGCGCGCGACGCGCTGCGCGACGTCGTGCACCTGCTGCGGCCGATCGGACAGTCGCTGACCCGTCGCGGCAGCCCCTATGCGGCAGTGTTCGTCGCGTTGCTGCGGCTGGCCGGCGAGCGCTCACCGCAGAAGGCGTTGGCCGCTGCCGACGGGCTCGAGCAGCCCGACGACGCGACGCCGCAGGCGCTGGACGCAGCGTGGGTCGACGAGCCGGTCGGTTTCCTGGGTGCCTGCGCGCCATCGGCCCCGCGCGAGCACGTGGTCAGCATCCACCGCGGAGGGCAGCGATGAGCTATGCCGATTTCCTGTTGTTCGGGATCTATCCCTATGTCTGCCTGGCGGTTTTCCTGCTGGGCAGTCTGGTGCGGTTCGACCGCGAGCAGTACACGTGGAAGAGCGACTCGAGCCAGCTGCTGCGGCACGGGCAGCTGCGGCTGGGATCGAACCTGTTCCACGTGGGCGTGCTGGTGCTGTTCTTCGGGCACCTGTTCGGCATGCTGACGCCGCACTTCATCTACGGGCCGTTCGTGACCGCGGGCAACAAGCAGCTCGCCGCGATCGTCGTCGGCGGCGTCGCGGGGCTGATGGCGCTGATCGGGCTGACGATCCTGCTGCACCGGCGGCTGGCCGATCCACGGATCCGCGCGACTTCGAAGCGGGCGGACATCCTGATCGCGGCGCTGCTGTGGGTGCAGCTGGTGCTGGGGCTCGGAACGATCCCGTTCTCGCTCGGCCACCTGGACGGCAGCATGATGATGAACCTGGCCGAGTGGGCGCAGCGGATCCTGACGTTCCGCCCCGGCGCCTCGGAGCTGCTGGCCGAGACCGGCTGGGTGTTTCGCGCGCACATCGTGCTGGGTCTGACGATCTTCCTCGTGTTCCCGTTCACGCGCCTGGTCCACATCTGGAGCGGGTTCGCGCTGATCGGCTACCTCGGTCGCGCATACCAGCTGGTGAGGGCACGCTGATGGCCTCGAATCCTACGGCTCTCGTGGAGTCGACCGATCTGCGGGTCGGCGATCGGACGTGGACGGCGCCGCAGGTCTGCGCCGAGCTGCAGATCGATGCGTCGGACCCGCAGCGCCTGGCCGCAGCGCGGCGCTTCCTGGCGAGCCGCGAGCTGCTGCTGCTGCGCGCCGCCGAGCTGTGCATCCCCACCGCCGATCCCGAATCGGCAATCGATGCGCTGCTGGAACGGGAAATCCCGGCACCCGAACCGACCCGGGCCGAGATGCAACGATTCTTCGAGTCGCGCAGCGCGGCGTTCGCCGCGCCCCGGCGATTCCTGGTCGAACACATCCTGTTCGCACTGGTTCCGGGTGCGCCGCTCGAGCCGCTGCGGCGGCGCGCCGAGGCGGCGCTGCTCGATCTGCGCGAGTCGCCCGGCCACTTCGGCGAATGCGCGCGGATGCTGTCGAATTGCCCCAGCGGCGCCGACGGCGGCGTCGTGGGGTGGCTCGGCCGCAGCGATTGCGCTCCCGAGTTCTTCGCCGCGCTCGAAGCCGCACGCACCGTCGGCATGTTGCCGACGCTCGTGCGATCGCGCTTCGGGTTCCACATCGTCCGGGTGTTGCAGACCTGCGGCGGCGAGGTGCCGGCCTTCGACGAGGTCCGGGATTCGGTGCGACTGGCGATGCGCCGGCGCATGCAGGCGCACGCACTGCGCCAGTACGTCGCGACGCTGGCGGGCCGTTACGGTGTCGACGGCTGCGACCTGGCAGCCGCGGATTCACCGTTGGTCCAGTGATTCGCAGCGTGCGATGACGATTGCGCCGAAGCGGCGGATCATCATTGCCGACGAGTCGGCGCACGCGACCGAAGCGCTGGCGGTGGTGCTGCGCCAGAGCGGCTGCGAAGTCCTGCAGTGGAATTGCCACTGCGGACTGCTGACGGCGGTGCGCAACTTCCGCCCGGACGTGGTTTTCTCCGACCTGTTGATCGAGGGCCGGGCGGCTGGTATCGAACTGGCCCAATACCTGCGCCGACAGCGGCCCGCTGCCGGATGCGTTGCCGTCGCATTGACGGCGTGCGTCCACGCCGCCGTTCGCCAGCGCGCGCTCGCCGTCGGATTCGATACCGTCGTGTGGAAGCCGGCCAACCCGAACACGCTGATCCAGCTTGCGCTGAAGGGCGACCGCCGCCGGCGCTGCCTGGAGTTTCCCGCCGAGTACGACCGCCGCGACCGACCGCGGCAGCGCGGTCCAGCCGCTTGAAGATCGACGTCAGCTCCGGTACGTCTTCTCCCATTGCTCGTCGTCCGAGCGCTGCGCGGCGGGCCTGGCGGGTAAAATCCGGTGCAATGACGACGTCATACAACCGGGCCGGCCTGCCGCCAGCGGCCACCGCAGCAGCAAGACATTCTCCGGTGGGCGCGGCATTGCTTGCAGTCGGCGCGCTCGTGACGCTGCTGGCGCTGGGCGCTGCAGTGCTCGGCTGGCACGCGCAGCCGATCGTCGTTGCGGCCGTCGTCGCCGGCAGCGGTCTGGCGGTCGCCGGTGCGCTGCTGCTGCGACGCCCGAGCGCCGGGCAAGAGTCCCGGCAAGCGCTGCACGACGAGCAGGCGCGGGTGGCGGCCATCGTCGAGTCGGCGATGGATCCGATCGTGACCATCGACGCGTCGCAGCGGATCGTGCTGTTCAACGCCGCCGCCGAGCAGGTATTCGGCTGGACGCGCGCGGCCGTCATCGGTCAGCCGCTCGACATCCTGATCCCGCAGCGCGTTCGCCCGGCTCATCGGGAGCACGTGCTTCGCTTCGGGCGCACCGGCGTCACGTCGCGCCGAATGGGAGGGCAATCGCTGCTGGTGGGTCTGCGGGCGACCGGAGAGGAGTTCCCGGTCGAGGCGTCGATCTCCCAGCACGGCGACGGCGACTCGAAGCTGTACACGGTGATCCTTCGCGACGTCACGCAGCGCGTGCGCTCTCAGCAGCTGCTCGCCCAGAGCGAGGGGCGCTTGCGAGGGATCATCGAATCGGCGATGGACGCGATCATCACCGTGGACGCCGGCGAGCGCGTGGTGCTGTTCAACGCTGCGGCCGAGCAGGTGTTCCGGTGCCCTCGCGAGCAGGCGATCGGCGCGCCGCTGAACGGCTTCATCCCGGAGCGCTACCGCGGCTCGCACACCCGTCACGTGCGCAACTTCGGCGCATCGGACAGCCGGTCGCGGCGAATGGCGGGGCAGCGCGTGGTGATGGGCCTGCGCCGCGACGGCGAGGAGTTCCCGGCCGAGGCGTCGATCTCGCACATCGGTGAAGGCGACGAGAAGCTGTACACGGTGATCCTTCGCGACGTGACCGAGCGGGTGCGGGCCGACGAGGCGCTGCGCCGGTCGAAGGACCAGTTGCGCGAGTTCGCGCAGGCGGCACAGTCGGTGCGCGAGCAGGAGAAATCCCGCATCGCTCGCGAGCTGCACGACGAGCTGGGCCAGGCGCTGACGGCCCTCAAGCTCGACGTGGCGTGGCTGAAGTCCACGCTGCACTCCGAGCACGCGGCGGCAGCAAAGCTCGATGCGATGGAGTCGATGCTGAACGCCACGGTCGCATCGACACGGCGGATCTCGTCGGACCTGCGGCCGCTGATTCTCGACGATCTGGGCCTGGTGCCGGCGCTCGAGTGGCTGGTGCAGAACTTCACGCAGCGCACCGGCATCGTGTGCAACCTGTCGATCGGCGATCCCGACATGGAGATCGGCGATCCGCATTCGACGGCGATCTTTCGGATCCTGCAGGAGTCGCTGACGAATGCGGCCAAGCATGCGAAAGCCAGCCGGATCGACGCTTCGCTGCACCGAGACGCATCCGGCATCGAGCTGCGAGTGCGCGACGACGGAGTCGGCTTCGCTCTCGACGCGCCGCCACGCCGCGATTCGTATGGACTGCTCGGCCTGCGCGAACGCGCCTTCCTGTTGGGCGGCGAAGTTCACATCGACAGCGCACCCGGGCGCGGCACCGCGATCGAGGTGCGCTTGCCGCTGGGGGGCGACGTCTCGGGCGTCTGATCACCGCTCGAGCCGCTGCGCCGGCTGCGCTCGCTGGACCGGCTCGTGCGCATGCGCAGCCACGGGTCGCGATCGCGCTGCGGGCTTGATCTGGATCAGAGGGACGTCGGCTGGCGTGGCTACGCTGTCGGTATCGCAAACCCGTGATCGAGACCCACATGACCGACACGATTCGTTTCGCCGTGGCGCTCCAGCAAGTCGCCGACTACGAATTCCGGGTCCGGTTCGACCTGCCGAAGGCGGCCGAGCTGACCGTCGACGAGCCTGAACCTCTCGGACAAGGGGCAGGACCGAACGCAGCGCGCCTGATCGGCGCCGCGGTTGCGAACTGCCTGTCGTCCAGCCTGCTGTTCTGCATTCGCAAGTTCCGCCAGAACCCGGGCACGCTGCATGCCGACGTCACCGGCCATCTGATCCGCAACCCGCAGGGCCGAATGCGGATCGGCGGCTTCGACGTGACGATCCGCCTCGGCGAGCCGGCCGATGCCATTGCGCGCCTCGACCGCTGCGCCGAGCAGTTCGAGGATTTCTGCGTCGTCACCGAGAGCGTGCGCCACGGCATCCCCGTCGCCGTGCGCGTGGTCGACTCCCGCGGCCAGCAGGTATACGCTGCGGGGACGCCGTTTGCGGCCGCATCCGGTGCCGACGCAGTCGTCCACGCCCCCTGAATCAATGATGCGAATCATCGTTTTCAGCACCAAGCCCTACGATCGCCGGTTTCTGGACGCGGCGAACGAGCGCCACGGCTTTCGAATCGACTATTTGGATGCCCGGTTGTCGGCGGTCACAGCGCGGCTGGCGGCCGGTGCCGATGTCGTCTGCGCGTTCGTCAACGACGCGATCGATGCGAGCGCGATCAACGCGCTTGCCGCTGCCGGGGTTCGGATGATCGCGCTGCGGTGCGCTGGCTTCAACAACGTGGACCGCAAGGCGGCCGCGCAGGCGGGGATCGTGGTCGGACGGGTGCCGGCCTATTCGCCGCATGCGGTCGCGGAGCACGCAATCGCACTGATGCTGGCGCTGAATCGTCGAATCCATCGCGCGTACAACCGCGTGCGCGAGGGCAACTTCGCGCTCGACGGGCTGCTGGGATTCGACCTGCATGGAAAGACCGTCGGCGTGGTCGGCACCGGAAACATCGGGCAGGTGGTGGTGCGGATCCTTCGCGGCTTCGGCTGCACCGTGCTCGCGAGCGATCCGCACCGCAGCGAAGAATGCATCGCACTGGGGGCGCGGTACGTGACCAACGACGCGCTGTTCTCGCAGTCCGACATCGTGACGATTCACTGCCCGCTGACGCCGGACACCTATCATCTGATTGACGCGAAGGCGCTGTCGCTGATGAAGCCGGGCGTGATGCTGATCAACACCAGCCGAGGTGCGATCGTCGACACGCGGGCGGTGATTGCGGCGCTGAAGGCCGAGCGGCTTGCCAGCCTGGGTCTGGACGTCTACGAGGAAGAGGCCGATCTCTTCTTCGAGGATCTGTCGGACCGCGTGATCCAGGACGAAGTCTTCGCGCGGCTGCTGACGTTCCCGAACGTGCTGATCACCGGACACCAAGGATTCTTCACCGGCGAGGCGATGCGCAACATCGCCGACACGACGTTGGACAACGTTGCGGCATTCGCGCGCACAGGTCGCGCGCTGCACCCGGTGCCCGAGGACAAGCCGGTTTTGAGTTCCGGCGGCCGCGAATCCGGATGATGGCAGTTTCCCTCGCGGCGCTGCCGATTGGCGCCGTGATCGTCCTGATGATCCTGTTCCGGCGCGCGGCGGCATTCGCCGGATCGGTGGGCCTGGCGCTGGCCGCGTTCGTCGCGTGGTCGTTTTTCGGCTACGGCGTCCAGACGCACGCCGGTTTCGGCGCCGCGGGCGCTTTGGCCGGCGCGGCCGCCGAGGCGGCGTTCCTGACCGCGACGATCGTGTGGATCGTATTGCCGGCGTTGTGCATCCACGAGCTGCAGGTGCGCAGCGGCGCGATCGACGTGCTGCGGGCGCGGTTGCGCGCGCTGTCGGACGACCGGCGCATCGTGGCGGTGCTGATCGCCTGGTTCTTCGCGTTGTTCATCGAGGGCGCGGCGGGGTTCGGCACGCCGGTGGCGCTTGCCGCTCCGATCCTCGTCAGCCTCGGCTACACCCCGGTCACCGCGGTCGTGCTGGCGATGGTGGGGCATGCTGCAGGCGTGTCATTCGGCGCCGTCGGCACGCCGGTTCTGCCGCAGCTCGCTGCCAGCGGCCTGAGCGGCGACGCGCTGGCGGCACGGATCGCGCTGTTGCACGGCGTGCTCGGATCGATGCTGCTGTTCTTCGTGTTCCGGCTCGCGGGGACCGACGAGGGCGCCGACACCGGCGCTCGCGCGGATGCGGGAATCCGGCCGTGGATCGTTGCCGCGTTCGCGGCGGTGTGCTTCCTCGTTCCGTTCGCCGGAATCGCCGTGCTGCTCGGGCCGGAGCTGCCGACGCTGGGCGGCGCGATGATCGGTGCGATGCTCTTCGTGCTCGGGCTGCGTTGGATTGCGAGAGGGTCCTCGGCACAGTCGCGTCCGCTGGCGCAGCCTGCGACCCGGTCGTTGCTTCCGTACCTGGTGCTGATTGCGCTGGTCAGCGTGACGCGGCTCTGGCCCGCGGTGCGCGATCCGCTGCAGGCGGTGTCGATCGCGTGGCATCTCGGCGAGAGCTTCGGGGGCGAGATGCTCCCGTTGTACCACCCTGGGACGC
>DATLGW010000458.1:0-2751 GCA_035540315.1 Burkholderiaceae bacterium
GCTCGAACATCGTCTGCGCGGCCAGCGCGCGGTCGCGCGCCTCGCGCAGCAGCGACTCGCCGATTTTCGCCTGCGTGACGTCGCTGACCGCGCCGACGAGTCTGCGCACGCGTCCGTCGCCGCCGCGGATCGCAAGGCCCCGGTCGAGGACCCAGCGGTATTCGCCGCTGGGCAGCCGGATCCGGTATTCGTGCTGGAAGCGCTCGCCGTCGCCCTTGAACAGATTCCGAATCGCGATCCGGTACGGTTCGGCATCGTCGGGATGCACGCACGCGTACCACACGCGCGAGGTCAGCTGACCGACGCCGAAACCGAACATCGTGCGCAAAGTGTCCGACACCAGCAACTGGTCGCTGGCGACGTCCCAATCGTAGATCCCCTCGCTGACTGCCTCCGTGACGAGCTCGTAGCGCTCCCGCTCGCGCTGCAGGCCGGCATTGGCCCGACGCAGGTCGCTGATGTCCTCGTAGGTGACGACCAGCCCGCCATCGGGCAGCGGCCGGTAGCGCGCCAGCACGATGCGGCCGCTCGACAGCGTCATCTCGACGTCGCGCGGCTCGCGGCGGCTGATCTGGTCGATCCGCTCGCTGACCTGCGAGCCGGCGTCACCCGGGCCGTAATCGCCTCGTTCGGCGTTGTGCTTGAACAGCTGCGCCAGCGTGACGCCGGGCCGGCACAGGCTCTCGGGCAGGTCGCGCACGCGGTGGAACGGCCGGTTGCAATGGATCAGCCGCAGGTGCTCGTCGAAGATCGCGAAACCTTCGCTGAGCTGATCGAGTCCTGCGCCGATCGTTTGGTCGAGCTCGCGCACCGTCGGCTCCCGGTCAGTCGACCCGGACCTGGAACGCTCGGATCGGCCGGTGCAGCCCCTTCAGCTGCAGCTCGCCGACCGGCTCCACCGGATACGCGCCGGCGAGTGCGTTCTCGACGCGCTGCGAGATCAGGATCTGCCCATGCTGCGCCTCCGCGCACAGCCGCGCCGCCACGTTCGTCACGTTGCCGATCGCGCCGTAGTCGCGCCGGCCCGCGAAACCGATCGCGCCGATCGTCGCATAACCCTGCGCGATGCCGATCCCCATCCCGAGGTCGTAGCCGCGCCGCTGCCAGCCCTGCGCGATCTCCACGAACCGCTTCTGCATCGCGACGGCCATCGACACTGCGCGCACCGCCGGCTGCTCGATGGGCACCGGATCGTTGAAGAAGACCATCACGCCGTCGCCGGCGAAGCGCTCGATCGTGCCGCCTTGCTCCATCACCATCTCGCCCATCTGCGCGTGGTACTCGGACAGCACGCCCATCACCTCCTCCGGATCGGCCGTCTCCGAGAATGCGGTGAAACCGCGCAGATCCAGGAACACGACGACGATCTCGCGCCGCCGGCTGCGCAGCGGATCCTCGGCCTGGCCCGAAACGATCAGCTCCGCGACCGCAGGCGAGAAGAAACGCTTGAGCCGCGCAAGCCGGTCGAGCTCGGCCACGCCCTCCTGCACCCGGCGCTCGAGCGTGCGATTCAGCGTCTCGAGCTCCAGCGCCTGCTCCTCGAGCTGCACGATCGCCCGCTCGAGCTGCCGCGTCTTGTCGTAAAGCGCGAGGTGGGTCGCGACTCGAGCCTTGACGATCGCCGCGCGGATCGGCTTGGTCAGGTAGTCGACCGCGCCGAGCGCCAACCCCTTCTGCTCGTCCTCGATCTCGTTCATCGCGGACACGAAGATCACCGGAATCGACTGCGTGTTCGGATTGCCCTTCAGGCGCCGGCAGACCTCGTAGCCGCTCATGCCCGGCATCATCACGTCGAGCAGGATCAGATCGGGCGGGTCGTCCGAGAACGAGATCTTCAACGCGCGCTCGCCGCCGGTGGCGACCCGGACGCGGTAATGCGGCTCGAGCACCTCGCCGAGAACCTGCAGGTTCTCGGGCGCGTCGTCGACGATCAGGATCGTGTGCTGACGGACGGACGACATCGCTCTGCCTCCGGCTCGCTCCGCGGATATTCCCCCGGCCGCGCCGGCAGCGCAAGAAGGCTGCCCGCGGGAAGACCGCTCGAGCGGGCAGTGCGCCGCTGCCCGCTCCGGCTGTTCCCCTCGGGCCGCTCGGCCGGCGCCCGATGTTAGCATTCGCCGTCGATCCATCGGTCGAGGCAATGGCTCAAAACTTAGGTCTCGAATGCATTCGCTGCGGCAAGCGCTTCGGCGTCACGGCCTATGCGCGCGGCTGCGACGCCTGCCTCGCGCAGGGCATCGCCGCGAACCTGACCGTCACCGACGAGGGCGCCACATCGCCGCCCGATCGGTCGCAGCTGCCCGACGAGCCCCGATCGATGTGGCGCTACGCGCCGTTGCTGCATGCCGCCGCCGCCGAGGCCGTCAGCCTAGGAGAGGGGCTCACGCCGTTGGTTCCGGTCCCGGAGCTCGGGCTGGGTGCGCTGTGGCTGAAGGACGAGAGCCGCAATCCGACCTGGTCGTTCAAGGATCGTCTGGCGAGCGCCGCCGTCACGCTCGCGCGCAAGCTCGGCGCGCGCGTGCTCGCATCGAGCTCGTCGGGCAACGCCGGCGCCGCGACCGCGGCATATGCGGCGCGGGCCGGCCTGCCGTGCGTGATCGTCACCTACGCCGCAGCCGCCGGGCCGATGATCACGCAGATGCAGGCGTACGGCGCCATGCTGCTGTCGGTGCAGGAAAGCGCCGATCGCTGGCGGGTGCTGTCGGCGCTGGTCGACCGCTTCGGCTGGTATCCGACGACCGTCTATTTCGG
>DATLGW010000459.1:0-13347 GCA_035540315.1 Burkholderiaceae bacterium
CACCGAATTCGTGTTCGACGTCGATCTGGCGCTTGCGCGCACCGACGAGAACCCGGTCTATTACGTGCAGTACGCGCACGCACGGATCTGCTCGGTGCTGGCCGGCTGGGGCGGCGACGAAGCGACGCTGGCCGGCGCCGACATCGCGCCGCTGACGCATCCGCGCGAATTCGCGCTGATGGCGCGCCTGGCGGAATTCCCCGAGCTGATCCAGCAGGCGTGCGACGATCTGGCGCCACACGCGGTCGCGTTCTACCTCAAGGATTTAGCCGCGGATCTTCACGGTTACTATAATGCGGAACGGGTCCTCGTCGACGATCCGGCGCTCCGGCAGGCACGGCTCGCGCTGCTCGTCGCGGTCCGCCAGGTGCTGCGCACCGGGCTGCGACTGATCGGGGTGTCCGCACCGGAGAGAATGTGATGGCCGAGTCGACGGCGCCGATCCGCCCTCTGTCGCGATTGGGGCGCCGCAGCGCCCGCGGCGGAACGATCGTGGGATTCCTGCTGGGACTGCTGTGTGGGCTGGGCACGGCGGTCGTGGTCGCGGTGATGGTGACGAACGTGTCGGTGCCGTTCGTCAACAAGCTGGGGCGCACCGGCGATCGCGCGTTCGAGCCGCCGAAGAACCTGGCCGAGCTGCCCGATCCGAACAAGTCGGGCGCGGCGCGCGCGCGCGCGGCGATGCAGGTGCCGGCGCCGCCGGAGCCGCCGCCGCCGGTCGTTGCCGGTCCGGTTGCCGCGCCGGCGGTCGCGCCGGCGCCGCAGCCGTCGCCGCCGGTCCCGGCGCCCGCCGGACAGCCTGCGCCGATCATCGACCGCAGCACGCCGGCGCCGACCGCTCCGACGGTGCTGGCGTCCGCTCGGCCGTCCGATGCGGGGGCGGCGTCGTACCTGTTGCAGGCCGGCGCGTTCAGGAGCCAGGAAGACGCCGACGGCATGCGCGCGAAGCTCGCGCTGGTCGGATTCGAAGCGCGGATCATCAGCGCCGAGGTCAACGGCCAGACGTTCTACCGCGTTCGGGTCGGTCCGTACGCGCTGCTCGACGACATGAATCGCGCTCGCGCGAAGCTGGCCGAGAACGGCATCGAGGCCTCGGTCGTGCGTCTGCGCTGACATCACTGCGAAGGGACATGCTGCGATGAACCGACTGCTCCAACTGATCCTGGCGCTGGCTGCTGCCAGCATCGCGCTGCCGGCCGCCGCGCAGCCCAAGCCCGAGGACGCGTCCTACCGCGCGGTGAACCCGCCGCAGCCGACCGAAGCCGGTCCCGGCAAGGTGGAGGTCGTCGAGTTCTTCTGGTACGGCTGCCCGCACTGCTACACGCTCGAGCCGGTGCTGCGCGACTGGGCGAGCAAGCTGCCGCCGGACGTCACGCTGCGCAAGGTGCACGTGCCGTTTCGCGAAGTCCGGCATCAGCAGCTGTACTACACGCTCGAAGTGATGGGCAAAGCCGACGAGCTGAACGACAAGGTGTTCAATGCGATCCACCAGGAGCGCAATCCGCTGAACACGCCCGAGCGGATGGCCGACTTCGTGTCCAAGCACGGAATCGACCGCCAGAAGTTCCTCGACACCTACGGCTCGTTCACCGTGCGCACGCGGATGTCGCGCGCGAACCAGCTCGCCGACGGCTACAAGATCGACGGCGTGCCCGCGCTCGGCGTCAACGGCAAGTACCTGACGGCGCCTTCGATGGCCGGCTCGAACCTGGCGGCGCTTCAGGTCGTCGACAAGCTGGTCGCCCGCGAGCGCAAGGCGAACTAGGACTAGGTCCGGTCCTCGCGGTCCGCGCCGCCCGCGTCGCGCCATCGAGCCGCTGCCGCAGCGATCCGCGATGCGCGTGTTCCTGACCGGCGCCTCGAGCGGCATCGGCCGGGCGCTGGCGCTGGAGCTCGCGCGCCGCGACCCGCGGCTGACGATCGCGCTGGTCGCGCGCCGGCGGGCCGAACTCGAGCGGCTGGCGGCCGAGCTGCCGCAGGCCACCGTCGAGGTGCATCCGATCGACGTCACCGACGGCGCCGCGCTGCGCGCCGCCGGCGAATCGTTCGCCGCGACTCACGGCACGCCCGACGTCGTGATCGCGAATGCCGGCATCAGCGCCGGCACGCTGACCGAGCAGGTCTCGGATCGGGACGTGTTCGCGCGGATCCTGGCGACGAACGTGGTCGCGATGTTCGACACGTTCGCGCCGTTCGCGGCCGCAATGCGGGCGCGCCGCGCCGGCCGGCTGGTCGGCATCGCGAGCGTGTCCGGAATCCGCGGCCTGCCCGGCGGCGGCGCGTACTGCGCATCGAAGGCCGCGGCCATCAGTTATCTCGAGAGCCTGCGGGTCGAGCTGCACGGCAGCGGCGTGCGCGTCGTCACGATCGCTCCCGGCTACATCCGCACGCCGATGACGGCGGTCAACCGCTTCCCGATGCCGTTCCTGATGGATGCCGACCGCTTCGCGGCGCGCGCCGCCGATGCGATCGAGCGCGGCCGCTCGTACGTCGTGATCCCATGGCAGATGGCGATCGTCGCGAAGCTGTTGCGGATGCTGCCGAACCCGCTGTTCGACGCAGCGTTCGCGCGGGCGCCGCGCAAGGCGCGGCCCGGCGACGCATGACCGCGCGGATCGTCAGTCTGGTCCCCAGCCTGACCGAGTTGCTGTGCGAGCTCGGGCTGGCCGATCAGCTGGTCGGCCGCACCGGGTTCTGCATCCATCCGAAACCGGTGGTCGCCGCGATTCCGAAGGTCGGCGGCACGAAATCGGTGGACGTCGACAAGCTGCGCGCGCTCGCGCCGACGCACGTCGTCGTCAACGTCGACGAGAACGAGCGCGATACCGTCGAGCGCATCGCGCAGTTCGTGCCGAACGTGCTGGTCACGCATCCGCTGCGGGTCGAGGACAACCTCGCGCTGTACCGTCGCTTCGGCCGCGTTTTCGGCTGCGAAGCGCAGGCCGATGCGCTGTCGCAGCGGCTGCAGCAGGCGCTGCAGCGCGTGCGCGCGCATCGCTGGCCGCCGCAGCGCGTGCTGTACCTGATCTGGAAGCGCCCGTGGATGACCGTATCGCGCGACACCTACATTGCCGACGTGCTGGCGCAAGTCGGCTGGCAGGCGGTCGCGCCGCCGTCCGCCGCGCGTTATCCCGAGATCGACTGGAGCCGCTTCGACGATCGCGACTGCGATTGGGTGCTGTTCTCTTCGGAGCCCTACCGGTTCCGCGACGCGGATCGGGCGGCTTACGCCGCCGAACGCGGGCGCGATCCGCGCACTTGCGTCGCGATCGACGGCGAGATGACGTCGTGGTACGGCAGCCGCGCAATCGAGGGGCTCGACTACCTGGCGCGTTATCGCGAGCAGCTGGAGCGGCAATCGTGAGCGGCCGGCGCAAGCCGATCCGGAATGCGGGCCGGGCGATCGCGATCGCGCTTGCCGCGCTGCTGCTGGTCTCGTGCGGCAGCGCGCCGCGCGCGCCGGCGCAGCGCACCGACGCCGCAGGGCTGCCGGCGCCCGACACCGGCCGTTCGCGCGGCGGATACTATCTGGACGACGGCCCCGACCCGAATCCGCCGCCGAACCTGCACGAGGTTCCCGATGCGGTTCCGCGCGACGAGCCGGTGCTGGTGCGCACGACGCGCCCGTACGAGATCTTCGGCCGGCGCTACGTGCCGATGGCGCGGCGCGAGCCGTTCCGCGAGCGCGGCGTCGCGAGCTGGTACGGCCGGCGCTTTCACGGGCAGCCGACCGCGACCGGCGAGCCGTACGACATGTACGCGATGACCGCTGCGCATCCGACGCTGCCGCTGCCGAGCTACGTCCGCGTCACGCACCTGCGCAACGGGCGCAGCGTGGTCGTGCGCGTCAACGATCGCGGGCCGTTCCTCGGCAACCGGGTGATCGACCTGTCGTACACGGCTGCGCTGCGGCTCGGCTTCATCGAAGCCGGCAGCGCCGAGGTCGACGTCGAGCTGATCCTGCCCGGCGATGCGCCGGTGCTCACTGCAGCGGCGACCCCGCCGGCGCCCGCGGACGATCCGCTGCTGCGGATCATCGAAGCTGCGGGCGCCGAGGACGTCGCAGCGTTCGAAGCCGATGCGCCGGTTGCGCAAGCGGCCGGCGCGAAGACCGCAGCGCCGGCCGCGTACGCTGCGCAGCCGGTCGCGGCGAACCGGCGCGTTGCGCTGCAGGTCGAGCCGTCCGGGGGCGGCAGCGTCTGGCTGCAGCTCGGGTCGTTCTCGTCGCGAGACAACGCCGAGTCCGCGCGCGCTAAGCTGGCGCGGCAGCTCGACTGGCTCGGCGTGCCGCTGCAGGTGTTGCGGCACGCGGGCGCATGGAAAGTGCATGCAGGCCCGTTCGCCGGCACCGCTCCGGCGCGCGCGGCCGCCGACCGGGTCCAGCAGGCGATCGACCTGCGGCCGATGACGGTGCTGCGCTGACCGTGAACGCGCTCGACCGCCGCGACGACGAGCCGCTGCTCGCCGAGATCCGGTTCCTCGGGCGCCTGCTCGGCGACGTGATCCGCGAGCAGGAAGGCAAGCGCGTGTTCGATCTGATCGAGAACATCCGGCGGCTGTCGGTCGCGTTTCGCCGCCGCGGCGACGTGAAGGCGGGTCGCGCGCTCGATCGCGTGCTCGACCGGCTGAGCGTCGAACAGGCGATCTCGGTGATCCGCGCATTCACGTACTTCTCGCACCTGGCGAACCTGGCCGAGGACCGGCACCGGGTGCGGCTGGCGATGGCGCAGGAGCGCGACGGCCAGCTGCCCGACGGCAGCATCGCGCTGGCGCTGCAGCGGCTGCGGCGGCGGCGGATCGCGCCGGCCCGCGTCGCCGAAATGCTCGAGCGCGCGCACGTGTCGCCGGTGCTGACTGCGCATCCTTCGGAGGTGCAGCGCAAGAGCATCCGCGACGCCGAGCACGCGATCGCCGAGCTGCTGGTCGCGCGCGAAACTTGCGCGACGCAGCGCGACCTCGCCGACAACGAGCAGGTGATCCGGTCGCGGATCACGCAGCTGTGGCAGACCCGGCTGGTGCGGCACGTGCGCCCGCGGGTGTCCGACGAGATCGAGAACGCGCTGTCGTATTACCCGACGACGTTCCTGCGCGGCGTGCCGCAGGTGTACCGCGACCTCGACGAGGGCGTGGGCCAGCGGGTCGCGCCGTTCTTCCGGATGGGCAGCTGGATCGGCGGGGACCGCGACGGCAATCCGAACGTCACCGCCGACGCGCTGCTGCTCGCGGTGCGCCGCCAGTGCGAGACCGCATTCGGCTTCTATTTCGAGCAGCTGCACCAGCTCGGCGCAGAACTGTCGATGTCGGCCCGGCTGGTCGGCGTCAGCGCCGAGCTCGAGCAGCTTGCCGACCGCTCGCCCGACACCAGCGAGCACCGCCGCGACGAGCCGTACCGGCGCGCGCTGGTCGGCGTCTATGCGCGCCTGGCGGCGACGCTGCGGCGGCTGACGGGCGCGCAGGCATTGCGGCACGAGGTGGGTTCGGCCGAACCGTACGCGAGCGCCGCGCAACTGCTGTCGGATCTGTGCGTGGTCCGCGACTCGCTGCTCGCGAACCACGGCACCGCGCTGGCGGCGCCGCGGCTGTCGCCGCTGATCCGCGCCGTCGAGGTGTTCGGCTTTCATCTTGCGACGATCGATCTGCGGCAGAGCTCGGACCGGCACGAGGCATCGATCGCCGAGCTGCTGCGCATCGCGCGGCTGCACCCGGGCTACTCCGAGCTCGACGAGCCGGCACGGGTCGAGCTGCTGGTGCGGCTGCTGAACGACGCCCGGCCGCTGCGGGTGCGCGACGCCGACTACAGCGATGCGCTGCGCAGCGAGCTCGCGGTGTTCGAGGCCGCGCGCGAAGTGCGCGAGCGCTTCGGCGCGCCGGCGATTCGCCACTACATCATCAGCCACACCGAGGCGGTCAGCGATCTGCTCGAGGTGCTGGTGCTGATGAAGGAATGCGGGCTCGTGCACGGCACGCTCGATGCCGATGCGCGCTTCGACCTGATCGTGTCGCCGCTGTTCGAGACGATCGGCGACCTGGAACGGGCCGTGCCGATCATGCAGGCGTATTACGAGCTGCCGGGACTCGCGGCCGCGATCGCGCGCTCGGGCGCCGAGCAGGACGTGATGCTCGGCTATTCCGACAGCAACAAGGACGGCGGGTTCTTCACGTCGAACTGGGAGCTGTACCGCGCCGAGGTGGGCCTGGTCGCGCTGTTCGATCGGCTGCGCGGACGCTGCGGCGTTCGGCTGCGGCTTTTCCACGGCCGCGGCGGCACGGTCGGCCGCGGCGGCGGTCCCAGCTATCAGGCGATCCTGGCGCAGCCTCCGGGCACGGTGAACGGGCAGATCCGTCTGACCGAGCAGGGCGAGATCATTGCCGGCAAGTATTCGAATCCGCAGCTCGGCCGGCGCAACCTGGAGACGCTCGCGGTCGCGACGATCGAGGCGACGCTGCTGAAGCCGGCGCGCCCGGCGCCGCAGGCGTTCCTCGACGCGGCGCGCGCGCTGTCGGACGCATCGATGTCGGCCTATCGCGCGCTGGTCTACGAGACCGACGGCTTCGTCGACTGGTATTTCGCCGCGACTCCGATTGCCGAAATCGCCGAGCTGAACATCGGTTCGCGCCCGGCATCGCGCAAGGCCGGCCGGCGGATCGAGGACCTGCGCGCGATCCCGTGGGGCTTCGCGTGGGGCCAGTGCCGGATTGCGCTGCCCGGCTGGTTCGGCTTCGGATCCGCGGTCGCCGCTTTTCTGCAGGACGCCCGCGAGGCCGGCGAGCGCGCGCGCCGAATCGACCTGCTGCAGCGGATGTACGCAGAGTGGCGTTTCTTCGCCGCGCTGCTGTCGAACATGGACATGGTGCTCGCGAAGACCGATCTGCCGGTGGCGTCGCGCTACGTCGCGCTGGTGCCCGACCGGCGCCTCGCGCGGCGCGTGATGACGCGGATCGAATCCGAATGGCGGGCGACCGTCGACGCGCTGGCGCTGATCACCGGCAGCCATCAGCGGCTCGCAGCCGATCCGGCGCTCGCGCGCACGATCGCGCGCCGCTTCCCGTACCTCGATCCGCTGAACCACCTGCAGTCCGAGCTGATCCGCCGCTGGCGCCGCGGCCAGACCGACGAGCGGGTGCGGCTGGGGATCCACCTGAGCATCAACGGCATTGCGGCCGGGCTGCGCAACACGGGGTGACGAATGCGCGGACATGCGCGAGCGAGCAAAGCGATGAGAATCGGGATCGTCGGCGTCACCGGGTTCGGGGGCAGCGAACTGCTGCGGCTGATTGCCGGCCATCCGCATTTCGAGCTGGTTTGGGTCGGCGGCGAGTCGAGCGCCGGGGTGCCGCTGTCGAAGCGATTTCCGGCGCTGGCATCGCGTCCGGAGGGCGGGCTCACGATCGAGCGCTTCGAGCCGCAGGCGCTGCCGGCGATCGATCTGCTTTTCGCAAGCCTCCCGACCGGCGGCTCGCGGCAGCCGCTGGCGCAGGTCGCGCCGCAGATCCGGATCGTCGACGTCGGCGGCGACCATCGCTTCACCGAGGACTGGGTGTACGGGCTGACCGAGCTCGCGCAACAGCGCGCGGCGATCGCCAGCGCGCGCCGCGTCGCGAATCCAGGCTGTTATCCGGTGGCCGCGGTGCTCGCGCTCGCGCCGCTGCTGCAGCACGGATTGATCGAACCCGACGGCATCGTCGTCGATGCGAAAAGCGGTGTGACCGGTACCGGGCGCGGCGGCGCCAGCGGCTTCGGCTTCGCCGAAACGAACGAAGATCTGTTCGCCTATGGACTGGCGGGGCATCCGCACGTGCCCGAGCTTCGCAACGCGCTCGCGCTGGCCGCAGGCGGACCGGTCTCGCTGGCGTTCACGCCGCATCTGGTGCCGATGAACCGGGGGTTGCTCGCGACGTGTTACGCGCGGCCGCGCGGCCGCATCGATGCCGCAATGCTCGCCGACGCGGCGCGGGCAACGTATCGGGACGCGGCGTTCGTGCAGGTGGTCGAGCCCGAGAACGGGCGTGGCCCGAGGACCGGATGGGCGACCGCCTCGAACTACGCGTTCGTGTCGTATGCGTTCGACGCCGACTGCGGGCAAGTGATCGCGTGCGGCGCGATCGACAACCTGGGCAAGGGCGCGGCCGGGCAGGCCGTGCAGAACGCGAACCTGATGTGCGGGTTCCCCGAGACCGCCGGACTGACGGGGCTGCCGGCGCGGCCGTAGCCGCGCCGCCCGCGCTGCGGCAGCTCAGCGGTCGCCGCCGTTGCCGCGCAGTGCCGAAGCCCGCGCATACAGCGCATTCGCCCGCTGGCCGGTGATCCGGGCAGCGACGCGCGCGGCAGCGCGCGGCGGCAGCTCGTCGCACAGCGCCTGCAGCAGCCGATCGACGGCTGCGTCGTCGGCTGCCGTGCCGGCCGAGGCCTCGGGATCGGCATCGACGACGATCGCGTATTCACCGCGTTCGCGGTTCGGGTCGGCGTCGAGCCATTCGCACAGCTCGCCGGCGCGCAGTCGGCGCAGCTCCTCGAAGCGCTTCGTCAGCTCGCGTCCGATCACGACCTGCCGATCGGGGGGCAGCGCCGCCGACAGATCCGCGAGCGTGTCGCGGATCCGATGCGGCGCCTCGTACAGCACGACCGGCACGTCGCTGCGCGCAAGTTCGGCAATCCGCTCGCGGCGGGCCTTCGGTTTGGCCGGCAAGAAAGCTTCGAACCGAAACCTCCCGTCGCCGAAGCCGGTGCACGACAAGATCGCGGCCACCGCTGCGGGTCCGGGAATCGGGATCACCGGCAGTTGCGCGTCGTGCATCGCCGCGACGATCCGCGCGCCCGGATCGCTGATGCCGGGCGTGCCCGCGTCGCTGATCAGCGCGACCGCTGCGCCGGCGCGCACGTGCCCCACGATCGCCGCCGCCGCCTGCGCCTCGTTGTGCTCGTGCGCGGCGAGCAGGCGCGGGCGCGCTCCGATCCGATCGAGCAGCACGCGCGATACGCGGGTGTCCTCGCACGCGACCCAGGCCGCGTTGCGCAGCACGTCGATCGCCCTAGCGCTGATGTCCGACAAATGACCGATCGGCGTGGCGACTACATATAATCCGGCGAGCAATCCGGTCGGTTCCCCGGATGGAGCCTCATCGATGGCCTCGCGCCGGTCGGTCATTCGCTTGCTGGTCGTGTGCGGTGGCTTCGATGCATTGTCGGTGCTGGCCCAGCCGGCGGCAACCTCGCCGCCGGCGCCCGGCGTGCTCGCCGCGGCCGCGGCGCGCGCAACGATCGGCACCGGCGCGACCCGTGTCGGACTGCTGCTGCCGCCGCGCTTCGGACCGTTCGGTCGCGCTGCGCTCGCGGTCCAGTTCGGCGTCGAGGCGGCGCACCAGCGCGAGGGCCGCGGCCTGCGCATCGAGATCCTGGAGATCGACGACTCGCCGCAGTCGCTCGCGGATGCCTACGATGCGCTCGTGCAGCGCGGCGCGGCATACACGATCGGGCCGCTGACGCGGAACAGCGTCACGAACCTGGCGCGGCTGCCGCGCGTGCCGGTACCGACCCTCGCGTTGAACCTGCCCGAGGACGGCGTGACGCTGCCGTCGGAGGTGATCACGTTCAGTCTCGCGACCGAGGTCGAATCGCGCGCGGTCGCGCAGCTCGCGTTCGAGGAAGCGCGGCAGCGGATTCCGTTCTTCAGGCGCCCGCGTGCGGTCGTCGTCGCTGCCGCGACGCCGCTCGCGCGGCGCAGCGCGATGGCGTTCTACGCGGCGTGGCGCGAGCTCGGCGGCGAGACCGAGCTGCCGATCGAGCTCGACGCGCAGCCAGCCCTGGAGCTGCGCGGCCTGTTGGCCGCCAGCGGCGCAGAGGTCGCTTTCCTCGCGATGGCGCCGGAGCAGGCGCGCGACGTGAAGGCGGCGCTGCCGGCGCGGACGATCGCCTACGGCACGTCGCAGCTGAGCGTCGGCGCGTTCTCGCCGCTGCTGCGGTTCCCGGAGCTCGACGGGCTGCGCCTGCTCGAGATGCCGTGGCAGCTGCAGCCCGACCATGCCGCCGTGGCCACGTATGCAAAGCCGCCGGTGCCGTACAACGCCGAGCTGCAGCGGCTGTATGCGCTGGGCATCGATGCGCTGCGAATCGTGGTCCAGCTGCTGTCGCGCGCCGAGCAGTTCGCGCTCGACGGCGTGACCGGGCAGTTGCGCTTCGATGCCGCGCAGCCGGTGCGGCGCATCGAGCGCGTGCCGGTGCTCGCAGAGTACCGGGGCGGCGCGATCGCGCCGCTGACGCAGACGCGTTGACGATGAGCGCGACGCTGCGGCAGCGCCTCGGAGCGCTGGCCGAGCAGCGCGCCGAGGCGTTCCTGCAGGCGCGCGGTCTGCAGCCGATCGCCCGCAACGTGCGGTTCCGCGGCGGCGAAATCGATCTGGTGATGCGCGACGCCGACGAGGTGGTGTTCGTCGAGGTGCGCGCCCGCGCGTCGCGCGGCTGGGGCGGCGCCGCGGCGAGCATCGATGCCCGCAAGCGCCGCCGGTTGCGGCTGGCCGCGCAGCTGTACCTGTTGCAGCAGCACGGCAACGGCCACTGGCCCGCGTGCCGCTTCGACGTCGTCGCGATCGACGCCGATTCGGTCGATTGGATCCGCGGCGCCTTCGGGTCGGGCTGAGCTGCGAACGGGAAATGTCGGCTATGCTGGGCCGCCGCGGCGCGAGCGCCTCGGATCGGATGAATGTCCGCCGCTTGATGATAGTCGGAGGGGCCGCAACGAAGCTGCTGCGTCGACGGCGCCAGGATTCCACTCGAGGTTGTGTCTTATCCGCAGGCGGAGCACTCGTTCATCAATGCGGATCCGCAAGCGCCGACCACGCTGGAAGCGATGCGTCGCGCGCTCGAGCACGTCCGCCGCCACCAATGAGCCTGCATCTTCGGCGGCGTCATCCGTAATCGGTGTAATCGCCACGGCCCGAAGCGGATCCCCGTTCCTTGTGGAAGACCCGGGGATCCATGACTGCATCGACCGCGTCCGCGGCGGATAAAATTCCGCGGACGACACAGGAGGTCCTGATGCAGGGTTCAAAGCGGCTCGTGATCGCGCTGCTGGCGATCGGCACGATCGGCTTGTCCGGTTGCGTCGGACTGGCAGCGACCGGCGCGGCGGTAGGCCTCGGAACGGTGGCGGCATTGGATCGCCGCACGCTGGGCGCCCAGACCGAGGATCAGGGCCTGGAGCTGCGCGCGGTGCGAGCGCTGCAGGACAACGTGCGGCACGCCGGCGGCATCAGCGTGACCAGCTACAACCGCAAGGTGCTGCTGACCGGTCAGGTCGTCGACGAGCAAGCGAAGCGCGACGCCGAGCGCGTGATCGCGCTGTTGCCGAACGTGCGTCAGGTCCACAACGAGCTCGAAGTCAGCGGCCGCGCATCGGTCGGCACCAGCGCGGCCGATGCGGCGATCACCGCGCGCGTGAAGACCGCGCTGCTCGAGGACCGGACGGTCCCGGGCAGTTCGGTGAAGGTCGTCACCGAGACATCGGTCGTCTACCTGATGGGGCTGGTCACCGAGGCCGAAGGCAGGCGTGCGGCCGAGATCACCAGCCGAACCAGCGGCGTGCGGCGCGTCGTCACGCTGTACGAGTACATCACCGAGCAGGAAAAGCAGCGGCTGTCGCTCGCTCCGGCGCGCCGCTGACCGATCGTCGCCGTTCGTTCGGCCGCACCGAACCGTCGATCCGCCGCTGCGCGCGCCGGCGCGGCGGCTCCGGACGGAAGCTTGTCGGCGACTGACGAATGGTCGCCGCCTGCGGCGGCGCAGCGGCTAATCTGTCGCTCGAGCGCTGCCGCAACGGACGCGGCGCGCATTGCTGCTTCAGGGGTGCGCTCACGATGTCCACCGGTCTCGTCATGTTCCTGGCCGCGCTTGCCGCGGTCATCGGGTGGGGCGTTCTCGTCTACAACCGTTTCGTCACGTATCGGAACGGCTACCAGAACGCGTTCTCGCAGATCGACGTGCAACTGAAGCGCCGCCACGACCTGATCCCGAATCTCGTGAAAGCGGCGCAGGCATACCTGCAGCACGAGCGCCAGACGCTCGAGGCCGTGACCGCGGCACGGTTGCAGGCGTCGCAGGCGCGTGCCGCGGCGGCTGCGCGACCGGGCGATGCCGCTGCGATCGACACGCTCGATCGCAGCGAGTCGATCCTGCAAGGCGCGCTGACGAAGTTCTTCGCGCTGGCCGAGGCGTATCCGCAGCTGCGAGCCGACGAGACCGTCGCGCGGCTGACCGAAGAGCTGACGACGACCGAGAACCGGATCGGATTCGCGCGGCAGGCGTTCAACGACGCGGCGACCGAATACAACGTCGCGGTGCAGCAGGTGCCGGCGAACGTGGTCGCCGTGCTGTTCGCGTTCCGGCCGGCGGCGCTGCTGCGTGCGACGCGTACGCAGGCCGAGCGCGAGCCGGTCGCGGTCACGCTGTGACGAGCTCGTACGCACTGTTTTGAATTTCAGCCGTCATCAGGAGCGCGCCGAGCGCATCGGTCGGGGACTGCTCTGGCTGTACGCGATCGCGGTGGCGGCCGTGGTCGTGGCCGGCAACGGCGCGGCGGCACTGGCGTGGCGCCTCGCGTGGGGCGGCTGGTTCGGCTATCCCGACTATTTCTTTCTGACGAACACGCTCGTGCTCGCCGGGCTGATCCTGGGCGGTTCCTGGATCGAGACCAGCCGGCTGCGCCAAGGCGGGCACGTGATCGCCGACCAGCTGGGCGCGACCCGCGCCGATCCGGGCGCCGATCTGCTCGAGCGGCGGCTGGTGAACATCGTCGAGGAGATGGCGATCGCGGCGCGCACTGCGGTGCCGGGCGTATATCTGCTGCGCGACGAGCCGTCGATCAATGCGCTCGCCGCCGGCGTCGATCGCAACGACTGCGTGGTGATCGTGACCGCCGGTGCGCTGCAGCGGCTCGATCGGGCCGAACTGCAAGGCGTGATCGCGCACGAGCTCAGTCACATCGTCAATGGCGACGTGCAGCTGAACACGCGCCTGGTCGGTCTGAACTACGGACTCGAGCTGATCGGTCTGCTGGGACGCCGGCTGCTGGGCCAGCCGTTCCGGCGCAGCGGAGCCGGGCGCGCCGCGCCGCTGCCGCCGCTGGTGGCGATCGCGGCTGGCGCCGCGTTGATCGCGATCGGCGCGCTCGGCACGTTCGCCGCCCGCGTGATCAAGGCGGCGATCGGACGGCAGCGCGAGTTCTACGCCGACGCGCAGGCCGTCGAATTCACCCGTCAGCGCGACGGGCTGGGGCGTGCGCTTCGCAAGGTGGCCGGTCTGTCCGGTAACGACTGGCGCGGGGCATCGCTGCGGCAGTCGTTACCGGACAGACC
>DATLGW010000460.1:0-6365 GCA_035540315.1 Burkholderiaceae bacterium
GCGCGCCGGCGCCGCGCGCTTGAGCGCGGCCAGCTCTCAGCGACGCCGGCTGCCGCTGCAATGTTCTCCACCTTGATGCCGCCGTCGACCTCGAGCCAGATCGGCTGCCCGCCCTGCTGCCGGTGCGCATCGATTCGCCGGCGCACCTCGCGCAGCTTCGGCAGCGCAGAGTCGATGAACTTCTGGCCCCCGAAGCCGGGATTCACCGACATCAGCAGCACGATGTCGAGCTTGTCCAGCACCCAGTCCAGGTACGACAGCGGCGTCGCCGGGTTCAGCACCAGCCCGGCCTTGCAGCCGGCGTCGCGAATCAGCTGCAGCGTGCGATCGACGTGGTCGGACGCCTCCGGGTGGAACGTGATCAGGTTCGCGCCGGCGGCGGCGAAATCGCCGATCAGCCGGTCGACCGGGCTGACCATCAGGTGGACGTCGATCGGGATCGACACGTGAGGGCGGACTGCCTCGCACACCATCGGCCCGACCGTCAGGTTCGGCACGTAATGGTTGTCCATCACGTCGAAGTGGATCAGGTCGGCGCCGGCCGCCTCCACTGCCCGCACCTCCTCGCCCAGTCGCGCGAAGTCGGCCGACAGGATGCTGGGGGCAATGCGAAAAGGCATACTCATTGAATGGGCGCGGCCATTGACTAGAATGGCATTTTAGCCGTTGCTCCCCGTGCCGCCGTGACCGACCAAGAGAACCGGTACGAGATCCAGGTCCGGGCAGAGAGCCGCTATCTGCCCGAGCAGTCGAACCCGCAGCAGAACGTGTACGCGTTCGCCTATACGATCCGAATCACCAATCGCAGCACGATCGCCGCGCAGCTGATCAGCCGACACTGGCTGATCGAGGACAGCGACGGCCAGGTGCGCGAGGTGAAGGGACTCGGGGTCGTCGGGCACCAGCCGCTGCTGAACCCCGGCGAGAGCTTCGAGTACACCAGCGGCAGCCAGATCGAAACGCCGACCGGACGCATGCGAGGCAGCTACTTCTTCGTCGCCGACGACGGCACCCGCTTCGAGGCGCCGATCCCGGAATTCACGCTGTCGATGCCGCGCACGCTGCATTGAGCGCTGGCGCTGCGCCTGCGGCGCATTCGCCGCCCGGCGGCCGCGTCACTTCTTGCCGCGCATCGTCCACCAGACGATCAGCAGCACGAGGATCAGCGCGACCGCCGCTTCCACATAAATGAGCCACATGGACCAGACCCGTTTGCTTCGACCGATTATCGCTTGCCTGATCGCCGCGCTCGCCGGCTGCCAACTGATCGCGCCGGCGCCGGCGCCCCGTCCGATCCCGGTCGCACAGCTGCCCGGCTGGAGCGACGATGACCTCGCCGGCATCGAGGCCGCCATCGAGCAACAGTGCACGGTCGCGCCGAAGCGGCTTCCGGCGGGCTGGGCGCCGCTGTGCGCGGAGTTCGCGCAACTGCCCGCGCAATCCGGCGACGCGACGCCGCCGCTGCGGGATTGGATCGAGCGCCGATTCGACGCCTGGCCGCTGCTCGACGACAGCGGCGGCTCCCAGGGATTGATCACCGGCTATTACGAGCCGCTGCTGACCGGCAGCCGCGTGCGCGAATCGGAGCGCCAGGTCGCGCTGCACCGGCGGCCGGACGATCTGCTGACGATCGAGCTCGACGCCGTGGAGCCGCGGCTCAAGGGCCTGCGGCTGCGCGGCCGGCTCGAGGGCACGAAAGTCGTGCCGTACTGGAGCCGCAGCGAGATACAGGACAAGGCGCCGCTGCCGGGCGCCGAGCTAATCTGGGTCGACGACGCCGTCGACGCGTTCTTTCTGCAGATCCAGGGTTCGGGTCGCGTGCGGCTGCGCGACGGCACGGAGTTGCGGGTCGGCTACGCCGACCAGAACGGCCATCCGTACCGGGCGATCGGGCGCGAGCTGATCGAGGCCGGCGCGCTGCGGCGCGAGGAGGTGACTGCGCCGGCGATCAAGGCCTGGCTGCGCGCGAACCCGCAGCGCGCTGCCGACGTGATGAACAGCAACCGCAGCTACGTGTTCTTCCGCGAGCTGCCGGCGCCCGCTGCGCGGGCACGCGAGCTCGGCCCGCCGGGGTCGCTGGGGGTTCCGCTGGCGCCGATGCGTGCAATCGCGGTCGATCGGCGGGTGGTCCCGCTGGGCTCGCTGGTCTGGCTCGACACCTTCGACCCGATCGACTCGCAGCCGTTGCGGCGCCTGGTCGCCGCGCAGGACACCGGCGGCGCAATCACCGGCCCGATTCGGGCCGACCTGTTCTGGGGCTTCGGCGAACGTGCCGAGCGCGGCGCCGGACTGATGAAATCCCCTGGCCGGATGTGGATGCTGTGGCCGCGCGGTCAGACGCCGCCGGCGCGGGAGGCGCCGAAGAACTAGCGAGCGCGGCGAACGGGCGGCGGGAAAGGCGCCGCTGCCGCGGCCGGTCAGCTGCTGCCGGAATTCTCGTCGATCAGCTGATTGAGCTGCGGGGCGGGCACGGCGCCCGGGACGCGCTTGCCGTTGGCGAAGAACAACGTCGGGGTACCGCTGACGCGCAGCCGGCGCCCCAGCTCCTGCACCTGCTTGATCGGGTTCTCGCAACTGCCGTCGTTGCCCGGCACCCGGCCCTGCAGCATCAGCTCGTTCCACGCCTTGATGCGGTCCGCCGCACACCAGGCCTGTCGCGCCTTGACGTCGGAGTCTGCGGCCAGGATCGGGTACGGGAACGTGTAGATCGTGACGTCGCGGACGTTCAGCAGCTCGCGCCGCAGGTTTCGGCAGTGGCCGCAGTTCGGGTCCTCGAACACCGCGACCACGCGCGTGCCTTTGCCGAGCACCTGCTTGATCGCCAGATCGAGCGGCAACTCCTTGAAGTCGATCGTCAGTAACGCGTCGGTGCGTTCCTTCGTCAGGCTGCGACCAGTCTTCAGGTCGACCATCTGGCCTTCGACGAATGCGTACTGGCCCTTCGCATCGACATAGAACAGATCGAAGCCGATCCGCACCTCGTAGATGCCGGGAAGCGGCGTCGGCTGCACGCCGTCGACCTGATATCGGCCCTTCAGCCAGGCCTCGACTGCGGACTTGATCGTCGCGGCCGGATCCGTCTGCGCCGTCGCGACGCCGGCACTTGCGGCGACGACCGCCGCGCATGCGAGAACGCGCAGCCGCGTCGCGATTGTTCGTGTGTTCATCGATCCCTCGTCCACTTCGACATGTTGTCGGGAGCTGCCGCCGCTGATCGCAGCGCTTCAGCGCACCGCCTGCGCAATCATGCGCCGGCGCAACCAGTCCGAAGCCGCGACCGCGCGCCAACCCAGGTGGCGCAGCGCGGCCAGCGGCGCCGGGACGTCGCCGAACAGCCGCTGCAGCCCATCGGTCGTCGCCTGCATCACGAGCACCGCCTCGCGCCGCGCCCGCTCGTAACGGCGCCACAGCAACGGGTCGGCGAGGTCGCGATACGGCTCGCGTCCCTTGAGCACCGAAAGCGCCTGCGACACGTCGCCGAAACCGACGTTCATCCCCTGCCCCGCCAGCGGATGCATCGTGTGCGCGGCATCGCCGAGCAGCACCACGCGCGGCCCGATCATCCGGTCGACCTTCAGCATCTGCAGCGCAAACGAGCGGGCCGGCGTGATCGTGGTCATCGGTCCGAGCGCCGAACGACATTCGGCTTCGACCCGCTCGGCCAGATCGCGCGGCGGCAGCTGCTGCAGCGTCTGCGCGAGCGCATTCGGCGCCGACCACACCATGCTGCAGCGACCGCTCGATTCCGACTGCGCCGGCAGCGGCAGCAGCGCGAGCACGCCGTTGCGGCCCATCCACTGATATGCGGTGTCGCCGTGCGGCCGCACCGTGTCGAAGTTCGCGACCACCGCGGTCTGCGGATATTCGCGAACGCGGCTGGAAATTCCGGACAGTTCCCGCACTGCCGAGTGCGCGCCGTCGGCAGCGAAGACCAGCCGCGCCGCCATCGAATGCCCCGAACCCAGCGTCAGCCGCACGCGTCCGTTGACGCCCGGCGGATCCGCGGTCAGCGCGAAAACCTCGTCCTCGATCGACGTCACGCCCGCATGCCGTGCGCCCTCGCGCAGCACGCGCATCAGCGCCGAATTCTCGACGATCCAGGCCAGCGCATCGACGCGGCCACGGTAGGCATCCAGGTGCAACTCCGGCGGCTGCAGCCCATCGCCAGCGAACACGCGCATGTCGTATACCGGGGCGATCCGATCCGCCGGCAGCGAGTCCCAGACCCGCAGCCGCTGCAGCAATTCGCGGCTGGCGGGCGAGATCGCGAAAACGCGGCTGTCCCACGAAGAGTCGGCGGGCGGTGCTGCGGCCGCGGTAAACCCAGGGGTCTGCTCGGCCTCGCCGACCGGTGCCGACGCATCGGTCTCGATCGGCGCCGCCGCGGCGAGCTGCTGCGGCATCGCATCGGCCGCGGGGCCGATCCAGCCGACGCGCATGCCCGCCTGCGCAAGCCCGAGCGCCGCGGCCGCACCGATCGCTCCGCGACCCACGACGAGGATGTCGAAACTGCGCTGCTGGCCCTGCTGCGGCATGCGCCGATTATAGGCGCGCGCGACCGGCGCCGTTTGTCCGAGCACCCCCTCTTCGGCTATACTCCGCCCTCCCTGGACTCGTCCGGGCCGGCTCCCCGCCGGCAGCTTGACCGGACGGCGCGACGGAAGGCCAAGTAGCTCAGTTGGTAGAGCAGAGGACTGAAAATCCTTGTGTCGGTGGTTCGATTCCGCCCTTGGCCACCAGATTTGAGAACGTAACAATTCCAGCCGAGGATGCCAGTCGCGTCGCCGGAACTATCTTGAACGGACATAAGCGCAGCTACACGCGGAAGCGCGAGGGAAAGAACAGAAAGCACCCATAGAGCGCCGCGAGGGCGCCGATCGATAAAGCGCACGCATAGACGGACATCTGTATCTCGGCACCTTGCATCATCCTCGCGAGAAGAAGTCCCCACAGTCCCGAAAACAGGAACGTGAGAAAGCCGAACAGCATTAGCCCGACCGGTTGATCCCACGGAGGCAGCGACAAAGACGGCACGCTGAGTCGAATCCCTCGCAACATTTCGATTGCGAGCCAAAGGGACGTGCAGATCGCGCCCAGCGCGGCTGTCTCGAGAAATCGCGAAGCGGGTGGAGCCAGATCGGATGTGAACTGGGTGGCGAGATAGCCCCAACTCGCGCAAAAGAAGAACCAGACGACGTAGAAACGCTTCATCCCCCGGCTACATCCGGCACCGGCGCAGCACCACGTTGTTGTAGACCCCCACAGGGAAATCGGTCGACCGCCAACGCATGTGTCCGGTATCGACGATGACCAGTTCCCACACGAAAAGCTCGCCTTGTCGATTCTTGCGCGTCTCCCCCGCGAGCGCGAGCGTCAGGCTGACCGACGTCGCTCCGAGAACTCGATACCTGTATTCGGTCACCTCGTCGCCGCGGTGCGTCTTCTGGGGCTTCTCCAGGTGCCAAGTGACCCACTGGCCGTCATCGGACAGGTACAGCCGCCGCAGGTTGCCGGCGCCGGTGCAGAGTGCGGCCGTATAGGCGCCTTCGTCCCACAACCCGTCCAGCGCCCGCCGAAACTCGCTGATCTGCATGAAGTTCAGTGGCGAAGCGACCGCTTCGAGGTGCACGAGCGCAGCCAACGCGACGACGCCCGCTCGGCACAGCGCCGATCGCAGCCGATGGCGACCGAGCGAAACCCACCGGAACTCCCAGGTCCAACGCTGTCCGATCATTGGTGCCCTCGCAACGGATGTTGAATCGCTATTGCCGAATCGCGAGTTCCTTGTAATGCGTGGTCGTTTCCGCGTGTCGGGCCGATTCGGTCAGCACCAGATACACGCCGAGCTGGTCGACGAACGCGAAGCGCAGGTTCACCTTGTCGCTGCCGTTCGAGACACTCTCGCACGACACCGGCAGGTACTGCCCGTTGAGCCCGGTCGCCAACTCGCTCGCGGGGCGCGACTCGCCGGCGGCGCGACACCGGACGTCGGACGAGAGGGTTCGCGTCGTCGTTTGGCGAAACATTCCGGTCGACTTCGTCTGCAGCTCGCTCTCGACCTGATAGTCGAAAGCGGCATCCGGCCCAGGTGCGCATAAGCGCGTGGAGTCGGTCCGCAGGCTCTTGACTCGCAATCGCGTGTCGATCGTGCCGCCAAGCTCGGTGGAGAAACGCGCGGAGCGAAGCAACGGAATCAAGCCGCACAGGCTCAGCGTCTGATTCGCACGCGGCTCCGGCGCCGAGACGAATCGCCCACCGCCGATGACCACCTCCCATAGTCCGTTCGGCGTGCGGACATGTCGCGCGGTCCACTCGTGATGGACGAGCTTGCCGAAGTTGCCGACGTTCTTGATCTCGTGCACGGC